>JAHXHT010000326.1 GCA_025656435.1 Candidatus Thiodiazotropha sp. (ex Gloverina cf. vestifex)
CGGGGCATAACGGCTGTCGCGTTGGCGAGTCGATTTTGGGGACTCGGATGTCCCAAAATCTTTCACGAGGTAGCGACACGCTTGTTCACGCCGAGCATCTGACAATCTTTGGGCTTGCTTTGGCCTGTATCCCCGCAATCCTTTGTTGCGCCTCAGCTCGGCGGCTAATTGTGGAAGGGCTTCGCCCCAACAGCCGGGCAATCTCCTTTTGCGAATGCCCGGCTTTCTTTAGTGCATAAATTTGCTATCGTTCATTCTCGGTCAGCTGGTTGTCGCTCATAAGTGCTTCATCTCTTGGTGGGGAGAGGCGCTGACTCTACCAGTTGGCCTCTCTTCTACCAATTGCACTTATTATCCGAAACTGCCTTATTTTATGACGGAATTCTAGGTGCTTTAATCACCTACGACCAGAAAATAATCGATTAGTGTTAACAGGCCCTAAGTAATGACGGTTGGCCGGTTTCTTCCGGTTCGAGCTTCGATTTCTGCCAAGCTTGTAGAAATCGAAACCAAGGGTTGCATGACGTCAGCCGTTGGCATCATTTGCTTCGATGGATCGGGTTCGAATGCCTCCAGGTAAATCCGTAGTGTTGCACCTTCAGTGCCGGTACCGGAGAGTCGATAGACGATACGGGATCCATCGGTGAAGCCGATTCTGATGCCCTGATGCTCAGAACGACTCCCATCCACTGGATCGGTGTAGGCGAAATCGTCTGCAAACTCGACCTGATATTGTTCAAGGTTGTTTTCAGGTAATGTGGGTAATAGGTTGCGCAGATGATCCATCAAGCCTTCCGCAGCTGATTTGTCGATACCCTCATAGTCGTAGCGGGTGTAGTAGTTGCGTCCAAAGTCGCCCCAGTGTTGTTTGACGATGGACTCGACAGATTGCTGTTTAACGGCCAGTAGATTCAGCCAGAACAGGACTGCCCAAAGACCATCCTTCTCACGCACATGATTAGAGCCGGTACCGAAGCTCTCTTCTCCACATAAGGTGATCTTGTCTGCATCCAGCAGATTGCCGAAAAATTTCCAACCCGTCGGCGTCTCATAACAAGTCAGACCCAGTTGATTAGCCACTCTGTCAGCTGCCTGACTGGTGGGCATGGAGCGCGCAATACCGCGAATACCATCGGCATAGCCCTTGATGAGATGGGCATTTGCTGCCATGACAGCCAAGCTGTCACTGGGTGTGACGAAGAAATCATGCCCAAGGATCATGTTGCGGTCACCGTCTCCATCGGAGGCTGCAGCGAAATTGACGCCCTTGGGACCGCTAACCAATTTCACCACTTCATGGGCGTGGACCAGATTCGGGTCTGGATGTCCCTGGCCGAAGTCCTCCAAAGGCTTACCATTAATGACCGTGCCGGGTTCAGCGCCCAGCATGTTCTCGAGAATTTGCTTTGCATAGGGTCCGGTGATGGCGTGCATGGCATCGAACCGCATGCTGAAGTGGCCGGAATTAAAAAGCTGATGGATGCGATCAAAATCGAACAGGGTTTTCATCAACGCTGCATAATCCTCAACCGGATCGATGATATCGATAGTTGCAGCGCCGATTGAGTAGCTGCCTTTGGTGTCCAGGTCGAGGGGATCGCTATCGGTAGTGAGGTAGCGCTCGATAGTTTGGGTGCGTGAGAAGATGGCCTCAGTCACTGCTTCCGGTGCGGGACCGCCGTTCGGGGTATTGAATTTGATACCAAAATCTTCTTCAGGGCCGCCCGGATTGTGGCTTGCCGAGAGGATGATGCCCCCGTCGGTCTGATATTTGCGGATCACACAAGAGGCGGCCGGTGTGGAGAGCAATCCGCCCTGGCCGACTAGAATTCGTTGTACGCCGTTTGCTACAGCCATTCTCAGTATGATCTGAATCGCTTCGCGGTTGTAGAAACGCCCGTCACCACCTAACACAAGGGTGCCGCCTTTGAGGTCCGTCTGAGTGTCAAAGACAGCCTGGACGAAATTCTCGAGATAGTGAGGTGTTTGAAAAACCTTTACCTTTTTTCTCAGCCCGGAGGTCCCGGGACGCTGATCTGAGAATGGCTGTGAGGGAATGGTAAGGACATTCATGTTGTGGATACTTCCGTAGTGCATTAGAAATTATGTTTATATTCAATCACCCTGAGACGATTTATAGAAGCTGTCATTCGTCAAGCAATGTCCCGTCGGGTGAGACGACAGGCAGGCCAAAAACTCGCCAAAGTTGCATGCCGCCGCGGTAGTAGCGGATTTTATTGGCGGGGTAACCCTGGCCGATCAGCCCTTTGATGGCGGTCGGTGACTGGCCGCACCAAGGGCCGTTGCACCAGAGGACCAGGCTTTTCGCTTGGCTAAAATCCCAACCATTCACTCCCATTACGGCTCCGAGTTTCTCTAGGGAAGCTCTGAACGAATCCATCGATTGAGGGATAATGGTGCACATTCTAGGCCAATCATTATATAGACCCCATGAAGCAAACGACTTTCGC
>JAHXHT010000327.1 GCA_025656435.1 Candidatus Thiodiazotropha sp. (ex Gloverina cf. vestifex)
AACAGTCACAATTACGGCCATACAACCGCGCCTACGCCTATCGGGGACTAATCGCCTCGGCTTTCAGCCTTCCATGGCGATCAGCGAATGTGACTGTAAATGTTATGCCTAGCGCATCATTCACCTATTCAAGCGGCATTGCTCACGCCGTACCAGAGAGGCGAACATTCAGCATCCCGGCAGAAGATAGGACGTTTGTGATTCGTGCCTAGTAGACTGCTATCAGTCTGCCCGCACCCCGGCTGTAACGCGCTGACCAAGGGCGGGAGATGCCAGAAACACAAGGTAGAGAGCAATTGGCAGGATGATAAGCGCAGAGGGACTAGGCAGCAGAGAGGTTACGGCGCTGAGTGGCAGCGCATAAGAAAACGGATACTCAAGCGCGATGGCTATCTGTGCCAGGTATGCCGCATGAGAGATGCCACACAGGTAGACCACATAGTGCCCAAGGTAAAGGGCGGGACAGACGACCCAGCTAACTTAAGAGCAATCTGTAAGCCATGCCATGCAACCAAAACACAAAGAGACAGCAGATGATTAGATGGATTGCTATTAGTCTGTTACTCATGCCTTTATCAGTATTGGCAGAGTATAGCCTGCTCGTAGGTGCTGGATATGGGTATGGAGATCTAGGTGGTGATGGGCACTACTACCAGGACGCATTCAATCCTACCAAGGACACAGAGAAGGCGTACTTTAGTTTGGGTGTTGCCTACCCTTACTTACGCCAGCGACATTGCTCAGATTCTGGCCAATCTTCAGCGCCGCCCCACTTGGTCACCGCCCGGATAAAACGGATACGGGTTCCATGTGCTCAACCGGCATGATCGACGACCTCTGTACGACCAGAGCTTGATTACTCGGGCAGACGAGCCGAAAAACACCCGTTTGACCCAATCGGTGACAGATACGGGCTAGTGATTATAATGATTACAAACAACCAACTCCATTTAATGTTAAGCATGCATACGGTTCGACTGCAGTTCCCCACATTTTTCCTTTATAATTTCCAGGCTTATCAGGATAGAAGGTAGCAAATACAGCATCGGTATAAATAGGGTGTGTTGGATACACGCCTGTGCAGATTTTTCCTGGGGGAACTTTATAAGTAACACTTTTCCCGTAGGAAAAGGATCCTGACTCCCAGTAGGGCGGTTCCTGAGCAGCAGAAGGATTCTGAGCAGCAGAACGATAAATAGAATATACCCGAAATTTACACGGATATAGGGCGCGGCAGGACATGGTAATAGAATTGGCAGCATTGTTTATCGGCGGCTCAGCATAGCTTATACGAGTAAAACTCAAAGATGCTCCTGCAAGTATTAAAACAATTATTTTTATAAATCGATTAACAGGCAACATAACAAACACCTCCACTGTCACCATTCAAAGACCATAACAGGCAGCGCTAAACAGCCCAAAAATACTACAGCTACAGCACCGCGCAAAATGAGTCTGCCATCAGGCTTTGTAGTGATATTTAAAACAAATGACTTTCGTCTTCATACCGGACCATACCCTATTGCGGTGAGGCTGCGCAACCAGCGCTTACCTCTCGACTGGTAACGATAGGTGTTGAGGGAAGATTCTAGGGGAGGGCGGGTCAAATCTCTGACGCCTGACCGATGAGAACCGCGCCCCCAGGAAAATTCTTACAACCGCAAAATGATCTGACGGAATATTGACGCATGGCCAGACCAAGAACCCCGACAAAAGTGCTGGAGTTGAAGGGTTCATTTAAGAAAGACCCCCAGAGAAAGCGCGAATCTGAGCCTTCAGTATCGCATGACTTCGACAAGTCTGCACCAGATCACCTCAACGAAGTAGAGACCGGCTGCTGGGATGAGCTTGTTAAACAGATCCCAGCGGGGGTGTTGTCTGCGTCAGACCTTACAAGCCTTGAGATTGCGGCGAAGCTTTTGGCCGAGTGGCGCGAAGACTCAAAGGGCATGGCGACAGCCAGAATCGCCAGACTGACTAACGAAATGGGCAAGTTTGGCCTTAATCCGTCGGCTAGAGCTTCCCTGACGGTAGAGAAGCCTAAAGAGAATCCGTTCCTTGATTAATGTCATTCGTAAAGCGTGCCTATCAATATGCCATGGATGTGGTAGAGGGGGATATACCGGCGTGCCTGTATGTAAGGCAGTCTTGTAACCGTTTTCTTGCTGACCTTGAGTATGCGCAGGATGAGGAAGAATTCTGGTTTGATACTGACTGGGTAAACCGGCTCTGTTCTCGAATCGAGAATTTCGAACACGTTAAAGGCAAATGGGCGAGTAGGCAGGAAAAGTTCAAACTCTCAGATTGGCAGGTCTTTATAGTAGCCAACCTCTCGCTGATCGCCATGGAAGGATGAAAGCCGAGGCGATTAGTCCCCAATAGGCGTAGGCGCGGTTGTATGGCCGTAATTGTGACCGTTAGGGAACGATGTAGGACATACAGAGAGCGCATCCGAAACGCCGTAGAGTC
>JAHXHT010000328.1 GCA_025656435.1 Candidatus Thiodiazotropha sp. (ex Gloverina cf. vestifex)
GTCGGGGCATAACGGCTGTCGCGTTGGCGAGTCGATTTTGGGGACTCGGATGTCCCAAAATCTTTCACGAGGTAGCGACACGCTTGTTCGCACTGTTGGCGCTGGTCACCGGCTATACCGTTTTCGAAACCATCTCACCCACCGGCATACTCAGCCGGGCGCTGATCTACGGACCGGGTATCGCACTGGTTTGGGTCGGGCTCCTGCTGTTGTTCGAGGTTTTCTATTCCCGGCGGGCCTGGTGCCGGTATGTCTGTCCTATCGGTGTGACCTATGGCATGGTAGGCGTGTTCTCTCCGGTGTGGGTCAAGTACAATGCTGAAGCCTGTCACCACGAAGGTGATTGTCGAAAAGTCTGTCTGGTACCGCACGTGTTGGACCTGACTATCCGTAACGGCGCGGCGGAAGTGAATCAGGATGTAGCGTCTGATTGCACCCGTTGCGGCATGTGCGTGGATATCTGTCCCACCGACTCTCTCACCTTTGAGGTCAAAGGTCTGAGTAAAATGCTCAAATAGCCGGTTTGACTGGAGCACGACACATCTAATGATCCAATTTGAAAACATCATCAAGCGCTTTCGCCGTCATCAGGTGTTAAAGGGTATCAACCTGACCATTGAGCGTGGTCACAGGGTTGCACTGGTCGGTTCAAACGGCGCGGGAAAGACCACACTCATTCGCTGTCTACTGGGTGAATACATCTGCGAGGGGAGAGTGCTGGTCGACAATATGGATCCCCGATACAATCGCCGTAAGGTACTTTCAAAGGTGGGTTTTGTACCTCAGTTGCCCCCACCGCTGCGGATGCCGGTCGGACGATTGATTCGTTTTTCTGCCAGTCTCTGCGATACCGATCCGAGAAGGATGGTGGAAGTGGCCGGTCAACTCGGTTTTGATGCGGATCACTTCCATAACCAACCCTTTGTAAAGCTCTCTGGTGGCCAGAAACAAAAAATGCTGATCGCCATCGCTCTTGGCCGGGAGAGCGAGCTGTTGGTGATGGACGAACCTGCAGCCAATCTCGATCCTGAAGCAAGACATATCTTCTTTAGACTGCTGGCAGAGAAAAAAAACCGTGCCGCAATGTTGATTTCCAGCCATCGTCTCGATGAGGTGGCAAGTTTGGTGAATCGGGTTGTTGAGATGGACCAGGGAGAGATTGTGCTCGATGACAGAGTGGCGGACCTTGTAGATCTCTCCTCGCGACTCTACTGCAGTATTCGTCTGATCCAGCCCGAAGATGCTTTTGCCAAGGCAATTGGTGAATGGGGATTCAGTGGATCAGAGGGGGGGCTGATATGGGAAGGTTTTATTGCCGGTCCTGACCGCTTGCGTTTTCTAGGCCTTCTCTCCCGCTATGCAGCACTGTTATCCGGTATGGAGATTGTTGAGGCCGAGGAGAAGGAGTCCTCAGTCAATGTCGGTTAAGACCCTATTGCAGCTGCTCATAGTGGCCTGGTTTCTATTACTGACCGCCTGCTCCGGTGACAGTGGCAGTGGACCGAAACAGGTGAAGTGGGATCGGGATGCCTGTGAACGCTGCCGGATGGTATTAAGTGATCGATTTCACGCCGCACAGGTTCGTTATTTCCCACCTGAGAAAAAGCGCTCAGTTGTTGCATTCTTCGATGATATCGGTTGTGCGACGCTATGGTTAGCGGACAACCCCTGGGAGAAAGACCCAAAGACCGAGATCTGGGTTGCTGATCACCGCACCGGAGATTGGATCGATGCTCGCAACGCCACCTATGTGAAAGGTAATCTTACACCCATGGAGTATGGATTGGGTGCACAGTCCGATAACACACCCGGCGGGCTTACTTTTGAGCGGGCCAAGCAGCATATCATGGAGATAGAGAAGCGCTTCAATGTGCATGGTGTGCATCTTTTGGATCGTCTCAAAGAGCAAGCACAACGCAGGGAAGCTGATCGCAAAGTAGACCAATCCCACAAACATAACTGACCTGGAATAGAACAACTATGAAATATCTCTGGTTGGCAGCTTATACCGACATCATCGAATCTCTTCGTGCCCGTTGGTTCATGGTCTATGCCATGGTATTCGGTGGTCTGATTGTGATTCTGTTTGCCTTTGGTCTTGCTGAGTCCCGTATCATGGGTTTTACCGGCCTGTCACGCTTGCTGATAACCTATATCCAACTCTCCATGGCAATGTTGCCCATCTTTGTTTTGATCACGACAGTCAGATCGGTGGCCGGAGACCGTGAGGCAGGGGTGTTTGAATACCTTCTCTCCCTACCCATCACCCTGAGTGCCTGGTTTTGGGGACGTGTTTTCGGTCGCTTTTTTGTGGTCTTTCTACCGGTATTTCTCGCCATGATTGGTGCGACGGTTTGGGGTACGGCGAAGGGTCAAGCGTGTCGCTACCTCGTGAAAGATTTTGGGACATCCGAGTCCCCAAAATCGACTCGCCAACGCGACAGCCGTTATGCCCCGACCGT
>JAHXHT010000329.1 GCA_025656435.1 Candidatus Thiodiazotropha sp. (ex Gloverina cf. vestifex)
GTTGTCCCAGGCAGATATGGCGATGGATTCTGCACTGATCTCTATCGAGCGGTGGCGAAATGATCTGTCTGGTGATTTGCGTCTGCTATCAAACAGTCCAAACCTGAAATCAACCCTTAATGAGCCAAGTGAAAGCCATCTACTGGCGTTGGCTGCGGAGTGGGAGCGGTTCATGGTGACGAAACGCTGGTTTGACCAGATTCGATGGCTGGACGCTTCGGGTATGGAACGCCTGCGGGTCAATTTGACGCCGAATGGTGCGACGCGCGCAAGCAACAGCGCATTACAGGACAAATCGCAACGCTACTACTTTCAGGAGGCCATGACGCTGCAAAGCGGGCAGTTGTATGTCTCGCCGATCGATCTGAATGTGGAGTCCGGAGAAGTTGAGCGCCCCCATAAGCCCATGCTCAGGCTGGCTGTGCCGATAAGCGATACGCACGGGGAAAAGAGGGGTTTACTTATGGCCAATGTGTTGGCGGATTTTATACTCGATGAACTGGGACGGGATATCAGGTTGTCAGCGAATCGAATGTTACTGCTCGATCAGCGAGGCTACTATGTCCATGGATTCAAAGCCGACCAAGCTTGGGGCTTCATGTCAGGTACCACGACAGATCCTTCTCACCGATTCGACAAAGTCTACCCGAAGGTTTGGCAGCGTATTGCACGCAATCAGTCGGGACGATTCGAATCCGATCAAGGTCTGTTTGTCTATCGCACAACGAGATATGGATCTGATGGATTTGGCCAATACTATATTCTGTTGGGGGCGTTGTTGCCGGAAGATATGGCAGCGCTAACCGCAGAGCAACGGATGTGGTGTTTATCGATATCAGCTCTGTCATCGCTACTGCTGATATTTAGTGCGCTTCTGACTGAGCACTATCGGACCCTAGTGTTCGCGGCAGAAAATCCAGAAGAATCTGCCACGCGGCCTCATCCGCCTGTTGGCCCTAACGGGGACTCTGCGGGTTCCTGATGCCTTGCGCTGATCTCTCTGCCTAAGCCACTACTCGGCCTTGTGTAGCAGCTCGCCGGCTTCGTTGTAGACTTCTACCCCTACATCGATGCCTTGCCGAATACTGGCAGTGACCACGCAGAAGTCTTCAAAAAGGTTCAGGCAACGTTCGGTCTTCTTGGAATTGAGCAGTTCATCGCCGGCGGTAATGCGTACATCCAAACGACCGACACGGAGACGTTTTTTCTCATTGCGCACCATGGTACAGGTGGCTTCGGTCTTGACCATACTGGCAGGGACATCCTCCTTGGCCAGGCAGAACATCAGGCTGGCGCTCAGACAGTTTGCGGCCGCGGCGGTCAGCAGACGGGAAGCATTGGGCCCGTTACGCTCACCCAGCGGCGGAGGCTCGTCCATCAGGACGTCGTCTGCTTTCTTTAGGTCGAATTTTACGCGGAATGCGTAGTCCTCTTCCTGCTCCATATGGATGGTAAATTTACCGACTTCTTCCGACATGGGTGGCTCCTTGTAGATAGATTTAGGTGATCGGTGAGTATTGTGGTCGATATACTGCCATCGTCAAACAGGGAAATTGTGCAGTCAATTTAAACACCACAGACTTTTCGCCATGCCGGATGCTGTTCAATCAGTGTCAATGCCGCAAGTAACAACTCTTTGCCTGGCGCTGTACGGTGCCAGGTGGAGGCGCCTGAGGGGTGGGGCAGTGGAATGATATCTACAACGCTTCCGGAGAGATTGATCTGATGTCGCTGTCCAATAATGAGATAGAGTTTATCCATCGTCATGAATTGTGCAATGGCCAGCTTACCCACCGGTATAATGAGTTGAGGCTGTAACAATTTTATTTCAGCATCAAGCCAGTGTCGGCACTGTTTTATTTCTTCTAGGTTCGGCACCCGGGCACCCCCTTTGGGTTTTTTTCCGGGGAAGCAGCGGCAGACAGCCGCCATGTAAACCTGCTCACGAAAGTCAGCCTCCTCCAGGCCGATGGATTTGAACCAGCGAAAAAGTGTTTTTCCGGCAGTCCAGGCGAATGGTTTGCCTGCCGGACCTTCCTTGTCACCGGGTGCTTGTCCGACCAGCAAGATAGGGGATTGTACGGCAGTTCCGGTGACAACGGGCCCAATCATAGCTTCACAACGTTGACATCGCTTCAGGGCATGTTGATGGGAAATTATCGCTTGTAGATTGGACATGGGGCCTTCAAACATTAAAAATGTATCTATTAAACCTGCTTCGCAAGGTGCTGGCAGACCGGAGGAGAGGACATCCGCCAACATTTCTTTTCAAGTTATTGAAAAGAAATGTCTTTATTTATCGCCCACCCTTGAGGTGGGTCAAAGGTCAGTAATTAGCCCTTACGTAGTTTCAAGGTCAGTACTGGCATGAAAAAGACAGAAGGAGTATTTATCGTGTGCAAGACAAATAGTCTAATAGAGGCGAATTATCAGCTCAATCTTGTCGAGCAACGTATTT
>JAHXHT010000330.1 GCA_025656435.1 Candidatus Thiodiazotropha sp. (ex Gloverina cf. vestifex)
GGGACTTCTTCATTGTAGATTCTCATTTTCGTAATAATAAATGGAAAATTCTACTTTTGAACCCCGTTATTTTTTGGGGGGATTACCGGGGCATAACGGCTGTCGCGTTGGCGAGTCGATTTTGGGGACTCGGATGTCCCAAAATCTTTCACGAGGTAGCGACACGCTTGATACGCCTTGTTTTTAAGATTCTCTAGTTTTATTTTTGATTCTTTTGAAATCGATCTTTTCGAAATATTTTTCTTTAAAAGAGTGATTTGTTTTCGATTGGTCTTTTTCTTTGTCTAAATTTCAATTTCACCTGACATCAGGCCCTGTTCAAGGCTAAAATAACGGGTTTTTTAATGCCCTATGTCTGGGCGTGAGTAGATTTAGAAGCGTGTACATATCCGTGTACATACTTGGAGTATAGAGTTTGTCAGAAAGTAATTATATCAATGAAATCAAGCGTAGACGCACGTTTGCTATCATCTCCCACCCGGACGCCGGAAAGACGACCCTGACGGAAAAGCTGCTGCTCTACGGCGGTGCGATCCAGATGGCGGGTTCCGTCAAAGGGCGCAAGGCGGCGCGACATGCTACCTCCGACTGGATGGAGATGGAGAAGGAACGCGGTATCTCCGTGACCTCATCGGTCATGCAGTTCCCCTATCGGGACGAGACGGTCAACCTGCTTGACACCCCCGGGCATGAGGATTTCTCGGAAGACACCTATCGCACGCTGACTGCCGTGGATTCCGCGTTGATGGTGATCGACGTGGCCAAGGGTGTAGAGACCCGCACTATCAAGCTGATGGAGGTCTGCCGTCTACGCGACACGCCCATCCTTACCTTCGTCAACAAGCTCGATCGGGAGGGGCGCGATCCCCTGGAGATTCTCGACGAGATCGAATCGGTACTGAAGATCGCCTGTGCACCAGTCACCTGGCCCATCGGTATGGGTAAGCGGTTGAAGGGAGTCTACGATCTGCGCACGGATGCCACGCATCTGTTCAGCGCCACCCATGGGGGCAAGATCCAGGTGGGTGAAATCATCCAGGGTATCGACAACCCCAAGCTCGATGAAGAGATCGGCGGTCAGGCTGATGAACTGCGCGAAGAGATCGAACTGGTGCGTGGCGCCAGCAATCCGCTCGATCTTGAGGCTTATGCCAGGGGTGAGCAGACACCGGTCTTTTTCGGTTCGGCAATCAATAACTTCGGGGTCAAAGAGTTGCTCGACGCCTTCGTCGAGTATGCGCCGGCTCCCCTTTCCCGCTCGACTCAGCAACGGCTGGTCGAGCCGTCTGAATCAAAATTCAGCGGTTTCGTGTTTAAGATCCAGGCCAATATGGATCCCCAACACCGGGATCGCATCGCCTTCCTGCGGGTCTGCTCCGGCAGTTACCGCAAGGGCATGAAGATGAACCACGTGCGCCTCGGCAAGACAGTGCAGATCAGTAATGCGATGACCTTTCAGGCCGATGAACGGCGACATGTGGAAGAGGCTTGGCCGGGCGACATCATCGGTCTGCACAACCATGGCACCATCCAGATTGGAGATACCTTTACCGACGGGGAGGTGCTGAAATATATCGGCATTCCCTATTTCGCACCGGAACTCTTTCGTCGTGTGGTATTGAAAGACCCGCTCAAGCAGAAGGCGCTGCTGAAAGGCGTGCTGCAGCTTTGCGAGGAGGGTGCTACCCAGGTCTTCCGTCCGATGAAGAATAACGATCTGATTCTCGGTGCTGTGGGTGTGCTGCAGTTCGATGTGGCGGTCGAGCGCCTGAAACATGAGTATAAGGTCGAGGCGATCGTGGAGCCGATCAATGTTGCCACTACCCGATGGATCGAGTGCGATGATGACAAGATGCTTGAGCGTTTCAGGGAGAAGGCCCACGATAATCTGGCCCTCGACGGTGATGATCAGCTGGTCTATCTGGCGCCAACCCGGATTAATCTGGATCTGGCAGTCGAGCGCTGGCCTGATGTGCAGTTTTTGGCCACACGGGAGCTCTGATGACGGCAATATCGATGATTTTCACCAGCTCTTGGGGAAGATCCCTCACATCTCAAATGGCCTATTTGAGGCGGGCTGTGTATTGAAAATCCCTCGGCCTCAACCATAATTTAAGTAAGAGGCAGATCATGTCCTCTGACCGTTTGGGAAGGAGGTTGTCAATGTTTTTAATGCAGAGAAATAGTGAAAAATTGGTCGAGGTCTTGAGCCTGACGGATCCTTTCAATCCCAACCATGAGCAAATCGTTGGTCGGTTCCATGCCGGAGAAGAGATGCAGGATGCGGAATCTTTTGCCAAGGATGATATGAAATTCCCTTCCGGTGAAGTGTTACCAAAATGCTGGCTCGACCCTCAGTACAAACAACATTCGCTGATCGCCATGGAAGGCTGAAAGCCGAGGCGATTAGTCCCCGATAGGCGTAGGCGCGGTTGTATGGCCGTAATTGTGACTG
>JAHXHT010000331.1 GCA_025656435.1 Candidatus Thiodiazotropha sp. (ex Gloverina cf. vestifex)
CAGTCACAATTACGGCCATACAACCGCGCCTACGCCTATCGGGGACTAATCGCCTCGGCTTTCAGCCTTCCATGGCGATCAGCGACTGAAGAACGCTTGTGTCCAGGTCAATTGGGCCTAAAATCTAAGGAACTAAACTGCGCATGATTGATGAAAAAGCCTTTCTCGAAACCCTCAACCAAGCCATAGACAGCAACAAGCTCACCCTGCCTACACTCCCCGAAGTTGCCCTGAAAGTGCGTAGCGCAGTGGAAGAGGAGAACAGCAGCGCCAAACAGGTAGCTGATATCATCGCTACCGATACCGCTTTGTCTGCCCGCATGCTGCAGGTGGCCAACAGCCCTCTCTATCGTGGCCGGGTACAGATCGACAATCTACAGATGGCAGTGTCCAGACTGGGGGTCAGGCTGGTCCGCAGCCTGGTGGTCAGTCTGATCATGCAACAGATCTTCCAGGCTACCGACGATTTGCTGGACAAAAAATTCCGCCCGGTTTGGGAAGAGAGTGTTCAGATCGCTGCACTCAGCCGGGTACTTGCAGGCGGGCATGATCATCTCGACAAGGACCAGGCCATGCTTGCGGGACTGATTCATAATATTGGCGCTTTGCCGATTCTTGCCATGGCAGAGAACTATGATGAACTACTGGAGGACAGCCAGGAGTTGGACCGGGTCGTCAACGCGCTCAGTCCGGAGATCGGCAACCGTATCCTAAAGGTGTGGGATTTTCCACCTGCTCTCATCAAGGTGACAGAGCACTTTCTTGACTTAGGCTACGAGAGCGAAAGCGGTGTGGACTACGTCGATCTGGTCCTGGTTGCACGTCTGGAAGCACTCGTTGGAAACGAAAATAGCGTGCCCATAGAAGAATGGATCAATATCCCCGCCTTCACCAAGGTTGGAGTGGAACCTGAGATCAATATCATCAATATCGAAGGTGTAGCCGATGACGTACAGAATATCGAGGTCATGTTTCTCTCGTGATAACAAAATCACATCCGGCGCAACCATCCCATGATTGAGGTCGAGCACCTCAGTAAGCAGTACGCTGGCGTTCTTGCAGTCAACGACATCAGCTTCTCAATTCCCCGCGGCATCTGTTTCGGCCTGTTAGGGCCCAATGGTGCTGGTAAAACCACCACGGTGGAGATGCTGGAAGGCATCAAGACCCCCACCGCCGGCACGATTCGATATAAAGGTGAGGCACTCGGCCAACGGTTTCGCAATGAGGCTGGCATCATGTTCCAGCACACGGCGCTACAGGAGTTCATCCGGGTCGATGAGGTGCTGAAGATGTTTCAGCAATTCTCGTCCCATCGATGAGCTAGTGGAAATCTGCATCCTGGACGAGTTCCTCGATCGGGACACCCGCAAGCTCTCCGGTGGGCAGAAGCAACGCCTGTTACTCGCCATCGCTCTGATCAACAATCCGGAAGTTGTCTTCCTGGACGAACCCACTACCGGCCTCGATCCCCAGTCACGCCGCAACCTCTGGACTCAGGTAAAGAAGATCAAAGCAGATAACAAGACACTGGTCTTAACCACGCACTACATGGAAGAGGCCTACGAGCTTTGTGACGAAATCATTATCATTGACCGGGGTGAGATCATCTCGCAGGGAAATCCCAAGACATTATTGGCTGACCATTTCGATAACTCAGTGATCACCCTGCCGGCTGCCTCGCTGCCAGAAGACTTCCAACCTGATACAGCCTCCTCTCTGCATCCACAGGATGGGCAGATGGAGATCCTTATCAAGGATATCGACGCGACCATCCGACATCTTGTTGAACAACAGATTTCACTGAATCAACTGCAGGTACGCTCACCTACCCTGGAAGATCTTTTCCTTGAGCTCACTGGGCACCATTTGCGAACCTAAACACTGACTATTTGTGACACCCATACTAAGAACGACCGCAGTACTGTGCTAAACCTGCAATACCCAACAGTCTGAAGTCCAGCGCTGGGCTTCGTGCCTCAGCCCAACCTACATTTTTGTTTTGGTTGGGTTATATTGCTGACAACCTTATCTGCACCATACTCTGACTATGTCTCTTCGCCGTTTCCTCGCCGCCCTGCAAGCCCGCAACCTGGAGTTTCTGCGTGATCGCACAGCACTGGGTTGGAACTTCATCATGCCTGTGCTGATCGTCATGGGTTTCGCCTTCGCCTTCTCCACAGGAGAGCAGGATCTCTACAAGGTCGCGCTTTTCGGTCAGGCCCAGGATGATGCTCAGCTACAGACTTTTCTCGAAACCCGGTATATAGATTTCATCCCAGTCGATAACCTGGAGAACGCTATAGCCAAGGTCGACAGGCACCAACTTGATCTGTTAGGGAAGCTCTGAACGAATCGTTTGTCAGCGAACGTTTTCTCTCGCTTGCTTCAAAACTGCCATGAGCGAAGAAAAACAGTGCATTTCAC
>JAHXHT010000332.1 GCA_025656435.1 Candidatus Thiodiazotropha sp. (ex Gloverina cf. vestifex)
TGCACTGTTTTTCTTCGCTCATGGCAGTTTTGAAGCAAGCGAGAGGAAACGTTCGCTGACAAACGATTCGTTCAGAGCTTCCCTAGGGAACTGGATTACATTCATAGCCATCATCTCACCTGCATGGGGTGCTTCAGCGCACGCAATCGGAAAACTACTGGAGTATGAACGTATCGCAATGCGATCGGAACAGATGGCCCGGGAACTGAAGAGAATTACCTCATTGGCGGATGATGTACAGACACAGAGTGAACTTAACTCTATCGTCAACCAAGCTACGCGGATCATCAACTTGGAAAACTACGAATGGTGGGTACTTCTTAGTTTCAATCCGCCGGAGTTGGCAGCCTGAAAACTAATAACTACCTGATAAATGCATTGTATTGCACTGTTGTGATGGCTGAAAGAACTTAAGATATTTAGATACAGCCTAGCAGTATCAGTACTTTTTTTAGACTCGCTAGCTTCTGTTGTACTTGAAATAGTCAATATGAGTTGCTCTAAGATATACGGTAACTATTCCAATACTCCTAATATCGGATTTTCGCCTCTTTATGCTTAGTAGAAATGGTCCACTGGGCATGACTATTGATATCAATGGCACTGCCAGAGACAAAAAAGCCCGCATTTTCGCGGGCTTCAATGAACGATGAACGTCTATTGATGTAATCAGTTGTTCTGAATCACGATATTCGGGAATTTGGCCGCGTAATCCTTCGCCTGCAGAGAAAGCTTGGCCGCTGTGGTTCGCGCAATCTCACGATAGATCTGGGAAATACGTGCTTCAGGTTCGGCCACCACGGTGGGTTTGCCGCCATCGGTTTCTTCTCGAATACGAATATCGAGAGGTAAAGCACCCAGCAGATCCACATGGTACTGGTTGGCCATGGAAGCGCCACCGCCCTGGCCGAAGATATGTTCCTCATGACCACAGTTGGAGCAGATATGCGTACTCATGTTCTCCACGATACCCAGTACCGGCACTTCCACCTTCTCAAACATCTTCAGACCCTTGCGGGCATCCAGCAACGCGATGTCCTGAGGTGTCGTCACGATCACAGCACCGGATACGGGCACCTTTTGCGCCAGTGTCAGCTGTGTATCACCGGTACCTGGCGGCAAATCAACCACCAGATAGTCAAGATCAGCCCAGTTGGTGTCATTGAGTAACTGCTCCAGAGCCTGGGTGACCATCGGGCCGCGCCAGATCATCGGGGTCTCTTCATCGATCAGGAAACCGATCGACATGGCCTGCATGCCATAGCCTTCCATTGGTTCCAGGGTCTTGCCGTCAGTCGATTCAGGCTTACCACTGATACCTAACATTCGGGGTTGTGAGGGACCGTAGATATCAGCATCCAGTATGCCTACCTTGGCACCCTCTTCCGCCAGCGCCAGCGCCAGGTTGACGGCAGTCGTGGACTTGCCGACACCGCCTTTGCCCGAGGCCACAGCGATGATGTTCTTGATGTTATCGATCGGCTTCAACGCCTTCTGTACCGAATGCGCCACGATCTTGCTGGAGATGGCAACCTCGACACCGGTCACACCATCCACGGCTGATACCCTCTCTTTGACCTTGCTGCTGATTTCATCCATGATGCCCTTGGCTGGGAAGCCAAGCTCAATTGTCACCTTGACCTTACCAGCATCGATTTCGACACCCTTCACCGTCTTTGCGGTTACCAGATCCTTCTCCAGATGAGGTTCAACATAGCCTTTGATCGCTTCTTTAATCGAGTCTTGTGTCAGTTCAGACATCGCCAGATACTCCTGCAGGGGTCCCGGATAGAAACCCGTCTTGTTGACTGAAAATCATGGCGAGGGATTCTACACGAAAATCATGTCTATATACCAAGGATTTTGCTGGGTTTTAGCGTTTATCAGCGACAATTCCGCGATTGGCATGTTTTTTTCACTCTGAGGGGAGTCGATTGGTGAAAAAAATCCCCAAATAGGATCAGGCCTGACAGCATCATACCCAACAGATGAAATGCCAGTAAAAATCACTCACCGATATATCGCTTTCGCTTTGCAGTCTTCACCTTTTGAACATCCACCAGGATCATGCCGTCGGTACAACCGGCGAAAACGGGATCGACACCAAAACCGAGAAAACAGACACCCCTCGGCTCACACAGGTCGGTGTACTGTTTAAAGAGCGTGGGTATTGTCACATCGTAGAGGGAGAGCTGGTGTTTCAGCGCTTGTTGGTCTCGTTCGAAATCATTGCCCACGAAGAGAGTGTCGCACTCATTCATGCTCGACTGACTTAGCTTGTAGGGGATCTTGGCCTCACCCAGGTAGTGCTGACAAGCAAAGTAGTGGTGCAAGCGTGTCGCTACCTCGTGAAAGATTTTGGGACATCCGAGTCCCCAAAATCGACTCGCCAACGCGACAGCCGTTATGCCCCGACCG
>JAHXHT010000333.1 GCA_025656435.1 Candidatus Thiodiazotropha sp. (ex Gloverina cf. vestifex)
TCGGGGCATAACGGCTGTCGCGTTGGCGAGTCGATTTTGGGGACTCGGATGTCCCAAAATCTTTCACGAGGTAGCGACACGCTTGTCATTCACCGGACCAGTTTCGGGCCGCCTTTCTCAACGGATTGTCCGGTCTTCTGCGGGATCCCGACCTGGGAAGCCATATCCTGACGCATGCCAATGCCATCTTTGATGAGCAGATTTACGCGTCATTGCGCCCGGCGCTCCGGGAGAGTTTTAATCTACTGGCTGATCGCTGCCGAGATACACTGTCCCATGGTTTCGGTATGGGTGGCTCCACCGACGACCAGATGGTCTTTCTCAAACTCATGGCTATCGGATTCGAGGGGCTGCATACCACGGAATTCCGCCGTCTGCAGGATTGGGAGCTTCAGTTCAACCATATCCGCTCTTTTCGTCCCGCTCGCATGAGCGAGCAGGAAGTGACCGGTATCAGTCTGCCGTTCAATGAGCAGGATTTTCACTTTAACAAGCCCTTCCTGCGCAAGGAGGTCTTCTGGGCTGGTGAAATATTGGGGGTTTCGGTGGAGTTGCTCTATAACAAGTTCCCCTTCGCGCCGCTGCATGGTTTATTGGTGCCCGATCGTGAAGCCCGGCATCCCCAGCTGCTGAGTCGGCGATATCATGAGTTTATCTGGTCATTGAGTGAGCGCCTGACTGAACAGCTGCCTGGCTGGGGCGTCGGCTACAATAGCTTTGGCGCATCGGCATCGGTCAATCATCTTCATTTTCAATCCTTTATTCGTCAGCAGCCGTTACCGATCGCTGAAGACCACTGGCAGCACAATGGTGGGAATCGGGTCTACCCACTGGCCTGCGAGACCTTCACGGGACATGAGGCGGCCTGGGAGCGGCTTGAGATGCTGCATGCCCAGCAGACCCCTTACAATCTAATCTACCTGCCGGGTCGTCTCTACTGCCTGCCACGCAAACCACAGGGGAGTTTCTCTCATGCGACCTGGAGCAATGGCTTGGCCTGGTATGAACTGGCCGGTTGTTTTACGGCATTTCGGCACACAGACTTCGATAGTCTGGATGATGAGGCAGTGGGAACCGAGCTGAGTAAACTCGCTGTGATGAATCCGGGCAGGACTTGTCAGCTGCCATCAAGCCATTCGAGCAGGTAGTAGAGCCGGAAGCCCTCTGAGGAGCGGGAAGGTCCCATCACTCTAGCGGGATGGGAGTCATTCTTCTCTGCGGCCTGCGCTATCGCCAGCTCGGCACTCTCCACTTGTGTGACGCAGTTCTCTGGAAAGCGTTTGCGACGGCGGCTGGGTGTGTAGATAACTGCGTACCAGGTCTTAACTATGGTGCTGTCTGGGTCGTCTTGCATCGCGGTATATCTAGTTGCCAGGATAATATACTAGCTGAATCTGCGATGACCCACAGTGGTCGTGTTTTTCACGATCTTGCCATTTTGACCTTTATTAGAGACTTCTGGTATAGTTCTGCAGCTTTTTCAGGGTCTAGAGGCGATGCTGGCGCTATGGCGACAGCAACTTTTAAGACCTGTATTTTTAAGTATCCAGCAAAAATTCAGAGCAGGATTGATCATGAATAAATGGCTCGTAATTGCATCTATCACCCTCGCATTCGCCGTCACTGGCGCCCAGGCTGCGGGTAACGCAGACGAGGGGAAGACTAAATCCGCTGTTTGCGCGGGCTGTCACGCCGCTGATGGTAATAGCGGTCTCAATCCGCTCTGGCCCAAGATTGCCGGTCAGCATCCGGGGTACATTGAAAAACAGCTCAAGGCTTTCAAGGATGGTGAGCGTACAGATCCGCTGATGGCTCCCATGGCGATGCCGCTCTCCGAGCAGGATATGGCTGACCTGGCGGCCTATTTCTCCAGCCAGACAAGAACCACGGGTACCGCTTCAGCCGATGCGGTGGCAACGGGAGAAGGCCTCTATCGTGCGGGTAACGCGGAGACCGGTGTGGCGGCCTGTATGGCCTGTCATGGACCGGCAGGTTTCGGTATTCCGGAGGCAGGTTTTCCTGCACTTGCCGGGCAGAATGCTGCCTATCTTGAGAAGGCGCTGAAGGATTTCCGCTCGGGCGCCCGTGCCAATGATATGAACGAAATGATGCGGGGTGTGGTCGAACGGATGACCAATGAAGAGGTGGCGGCTGTCGCCCAGTATATTCAGGGTCTCAGTAAATAATACTCGCACCTTAAGCCAGATGGAGAAAGGCGGCTAAATGCCGCCTTTTTTTGTGTTCAGGGAGGGGATGCGAGGCTGAGACAGTGCAAATTCAGTCAGATAGTTGGCTAAGGAAGCTCTGAACGAATCCATCGATTGAGGGATAATGGTGCACATTCTAGGCCAATCATTATATAGACCCCATGAAGCAAACAACT
>JAHXHT010000334.1 GCA_025656435.1 Candidatus Thiodiazotropha sp. (ex Gloverina cf. vestifex)
AACAGTCACAATTACGGCCATACAACCGCGCCTACGCCTATCGGGGACTAATCGCCTCGGCTTTCAGCCTTCCATGGCGATCAGCGAAGGACGCTAAAGCGCCACCCTTCTGGGATCCACCGGTGATGCTGACCCCCGCCAACTATTGGACCGCTAATTTAACCCGCCAGCCCACTCTGATATATGCCGACCCACAGGGACAGGCCTCGACCCTGACTTGGTCCGCTCACGGAAGCACTTGGCGCTGGGACGGTACCCAATGGCACTACCAAGGACTTTCCGGCTCCCTGAACATCAATAGCTTTACCATCATTGGTATGGTTCCCACATCCTCCATCATGTACTACGACGCGATCCTGGTACCTGTTACAGCCTGTGTAGCGACAACCTGTCAGTCACAAGGGCGGAATTGCGGTTCCATTCCCGACGGTTGTGGCGGCACTCTTTTCTGCGGAACCTGCGGTGCCGGTTTGAGCTGCGGCGGCGGTGGATTGCCAGACGTATGCGGTAGTCCGGCATCAGCCTGCACACCAGGCAGCTGGACGCTTTCTACTGTGGATTCCGCTGGTGACGTAGGACGGCGTTCCACCATTGCAGTGGAGTCCGGAGGGAGGATTCATATCGTCTATTACGATGTGGATAACCATCGGCTGAAGCATGCCGTGAAAGACCCCACCGGTAACTGGACCATTGAGATCGTGGAAGTTGCGGCCAATTTTGAAGACTACGCAGAAACCGCCTTAGCAATAGATAACGCCGGTGGATTACACTTGAGTTACCAGCGACGATTCATCACCGGCGGTGAGGAGCTACGCTACGCATATCGTTCACCTGCGACGGGATGGGGAACACCCGTGACGGTGGAGGCCGGCGGACGAACTGGATTCGGCACTGACCTCCTGATCGACAACGGCGGTGGCCTGCATCTGAGCTACCATCGCATGAACCCGGACGAGATCCGTTATCGCTACCGACCCCCGGGTGGTGGTTGGCAAACCCCGGAGATTGTTGGCTGGGGTTACGGTGACACTGCCCTGGATCGGGATCCCGGTGGCGGCATACACTTCAGCTATAGCAACAGCAGCGGACTCTATTACCGTTTTCGCGAGCCTGGCGGCAACTGGCACAGCGAGGAACTGGTAAGCGATGCAGGTCAGCCGATCAACAGGGATCTGGCGCTGGACAGTCAGGATGGCGTGCATTTGGCGTATCAGAGTTTCAGCGGCCAGACCCTGGATCACGCCTATCGCGCACCAGGCACACCCCCCACCGGCGGTCAGTGGAGCCGTCGCAACCTGGATAACAGTGGTAGCCTGGGCTCCTACATTTCCATGGATCTGGACAGTGCCGACCGGGTGCATATCGCCTATCGGGATCACGGCAATGATGATCTCAAATATATCGGATCCACATTACAAGGGACTTGGAACGCACCCGTAGTGGTGGATGCTCAAGGGCAGGTGGCCAATTATGGCATTGGCCTGGATTATTCGGCGGGGCAGGTTTATGCCAGCTATTTCGATTGGACCCAAGGAGACCTGAAAATCGCCATCGGTTGCCCATGAACTGAAAAGGCAAATATCGCGTGCCGTCTCTCACTCTATTGTTGTGATCAACTTTCCTGAGACGCTCTGGGTACTTATCGAATAGAAATCCATTTCCACTGCGTGTCATTCACCAATCTGTGCTGACCAGACAAAGCCAGACGATTAACGCTTAACCCGCCGCCTGCACTTTCGGTGGTTCGACAGGCGGAAACCGTTCATCCAATGCAACTGAAGGTCCATCCGCAGTGACGATTCTGGCATGGTGACGTCTGAGTTCCCTTGGGGACTTCACGCCGCATGAGTGGGCGATGACTCCCACTTCATGGACCAGATGACCGACATAGTTGGCCACTCTGACCGCCTTCACCTCAGGCACCAACCCTTTCTGCAATTTGGGGTCGTGGGTGGTGATGCCTGTAGGGCAACTATTCTTATTGCACTGCAGGGCCTGAATACAACCCAAGGCAAACATAAACCCCCGGGCGGAGGTGACAAAATCGGCGCCCACACAGAGCGCCCAGGCCACATCGGCCGGGGTGATTAATTTTCCTGAGGCTATGACCTTAACCCGTTCACGCAAGCCGTGCTCGTTGAGCCGGTAAACCAGAATATATAGGCTCTCACGCAGAGAGAGTCCCACGGCATCAATCAATGGCATGGGTGCAGCACCGGTCCCACCATCACTGCCATCAAGGGTGATAAAGTCCGGCGCGGAGGAAATACCGCGCCGCTTGATCTCGCTAAGGAAGCTCTGAACGAATCGTTTGTCAGCGAACGTTTCCTCTCGCTTGCTTCAAAACTGCCATGAGCGAAGAAAAACAGTGCATTT
>JAHXHT010000335.1 GCA_025656435.1 Candidatus Thiodiazotropha sp. (ex Gloverina cf. vestifex)
CCCTAACAGTCACAATTACGGCCATACAACCGCGCCTACGCCTATCGGGGACTAATCGCCTCGGCTTTCAGCTTTCCATGGCGATCAGCGAAGGATAACGCCGCTGGGCGGAAAAATAGTCCCAGCCCTGCGGGTTGCGCCTCGAAGGAAGTGCCCTTGGGGTGTGTCTGAAAAAGCGCCACTCAGCGTTACTCTTCGTTCATTTGGAATAAACCAAACCTCTCTCCTCGCGCCTTGATTGGCGCTTTTTCAGACACAACAGAGCCGATTGGATTCGTGTTAACAGGCCCTAGTGTTATAGATAGGGTTAGTGTGTTTAAATGCCCAGCCATGTTTAAACCGATCGAATTTTATATCGGCCTGCGCTATACCCGCGCCAAACGGCGGAATCATTTCATCTCCTTCATCTCATTGACCTCCATGTTGGGGATCATGCTGGGTGTGGTGGCTTTGATTGTCGTTCTCTCTGTTATGAACGGCTTTCACAAGGAAGTCCGTGAACGGATTCTCGGAATGGCTTCACACGCCACGATTTCTGGCGTGAGTGGTGAACTGAGTGACTGGCGCGAGGTACGGGAGCGGGCCAAGAGTTTTCCCCATGTCATCGGTGAGGCACCCTACGTCGAGGGGCAGGGTATGCTGATCAGCGGACAAAAGGTCAGCGGCGTGCTTCTGCGTGGCATTCTGCCCGATCAGGAAGGCGAGGTTTCCGAGGTGGTTTCAGCGATCACTAAAGGCTCCATTGACGATCTGCAACCAGGTGACTTTGGCATTATCTTGGGACATGAGCTGGCGCTGATTCTCGGTGTTTCCGTCGGCGATAAAGTCACCCTGGTAACGCCGCAGATTAACGTGACACCGGCCGGTATCATGCCGCGTCTGAAACGGTTTAAGGTCAATGGTATCTTTGAAGTGGGTATGGGGGATTACGACCGGGGTGTAGCAATTCTACATATCGAAGATGCCGCCAAGTTGATGCGTCTAAAAGATGCAGTGACCGGTATCAGGCTCAAACTCGATGATCTCTACCTGGCCCCCGAGGTTTCCCGTGATCTGGCACTGAAGATGGGTGGCTACTACCGTATTAGCGATTGGACCATGCAGCACCGCAATTTTTTCGCTGCACTGCAGACAGAAAAACGCATGATGACGATTATTCTTTCTCTTATTGTCGCGGTGGCTGCCTTCAATATCGTTTCCACTATGGTGATGGTGGTGACGGACAAACAGTCTGATATCGCCATACTGCGCACGCTGGGCGCCTCGCCCGGTTCCATCATGGGGATCTTTATGGTGCAGGGTGCGACCATCGGCGTGATTGGAAATCTGTTGGGGATTATCGGTGGCGTACTTCTGGCCAACAACGTGGAGTCGATCGTCAGCTGGATTGAGCACCGCTTGGGTATAGAATTTCTCGACTCCAGTATTTACTACATCAGCAAACTGCCCTCAGATCCTCAGATGGCGGATATCCTCTTCATCGGCATTGCAGCCCTACTGATAACCTTGCTTGCCACCCTCTACCCGGCCTGGAAGGCCTCCCGGACACAACCGGCGGAGGCGCTCCGCTATGAGTAATCCGCAATCGGTGATGCAAGCCGAGGGACTGACCAAGACGTTTGCCCAGGGTAATCTGCGAGTCGAGGTGCTGAAAGGTGTGGATCTGCAGATAGTGCGTGGCGAGCGGGTTGCCATCATCGGCGCCTCTGGTTCTGGTAAAAGCACACTGTTGCACTGTCTCGGTGGTCTCGACCGCCCGGATGGTGGACGTGTACTGGTGAATGAGCGGAATCTGGTCGAGCTGAACGAGCGTGAGAGAGGACAGCTACGCAATCGCAGTCTGGGTTTCGTCTACCAGTTTCATCATTTGTTACCGGAGTTCACCGCACTGGAAAATGTGGCCATGCCGTTGTTGATCGGTGGTCAGCCTGTCAACCTGGCGAGACAAAAGGCAACAGAGATGTTGCAACAAGTGGGGTTGGGTGACCGCATCGCTCACAAGCCAACAGAGCTCTCAGGCGGAGAACGTCAACGTGCCGCACTGGCTCGTGCCCTGGTACATCATCCCGATTGTGTACTGGCGGATGAACCGACCGGTAATCTTGATCGCAAGACCGCTGAGCAGGTGTATGAATTGATACTGAAGTTGAATCGGGAGATCGGCACAAGTTTTGCGGTTGTGACTCATGACCCCGAATTGGCTGGCCGTATGGATCGGATTTGGTCCCTTGAAGATGGGAAACTAACGCTGTCCTGAGATGGTATGTGTTTTCGCCCGCTGATCGCCATGGAAGGCTGAAAGCCGAGGCGATTAGTCCCCGATAGGCGTAGGCGCGGTTGTATGGCCGTAATTGTGACTGTT
>JAHXHT010000336.1 GCA_025656435.1 Candidatus Thiodiazotropha sp. (ex Gloverina cf. vestifex)
CCCTAACGGTCGCAATTACGGCCATACAACCGCGCCTACGCCTATCGGGGACTAATCGCCTCGGCTTTCAGCCTTCCATGGCGATCAGCGCCGGTAAGCCAGTTTCCAATGTGGGGTACTTCAGAATCACCCCCAACTCTTCAACAAGCTTACGATTACTCAACCGCCGTGACTCTCCCAGATAGGAGAGCATGCCCGGTGTCAGGGTTTGCTCCGCCTCCGCCAGACTGATCACCGGCGGTCTGGGCAGATCGAGAAAGTCGGCCACCGCATTGAAATAACCAGTCATGGTCCCAGGATGACCATCACAAACGTTGTAGACGTCCCCTGAAACACCCCGGTCCATGGCAGCCAGGCAGATCTCCACCAGGTCGTGAGTGTGGATGTGGTTGGTGATGGGAGAGTCCACCTCGGCCACCATCGGCCTGCCTTGTCGCAGCCTTTCCAGTGGTAATTTGCCCGGCCCGTAGATACCGGCCACACGCAGGATCACCAGCTCACCGCCGGTCTTTCGGCTCCATTCACACCATCGATTCTCCGCGTCGAGCCGACGAAAGGCCCGGTCCACCGAAGGTGCAGGCGTGCGGGTCTCATCCACCCATTCACCACCGCAATCGCCATAGACACCGGACGCACTCAGATAGACCACTTTACGAGGCTGACCAACTTCAGATAACTGATCAATCAAATGAGCCACCCGGCTGTCCTCCTTTCCTTTTGCCGGTGGGGGAACGAAGTAGAAGAGGTCGTGATCTTCCACCGACGGCAAACCCAACATGAGTGGGTCGAGATCGACTTTCAGGGTCGGGATACGTTGTTCCCGCAGTGCCATGACACTCTCGTCGCTGCGCACCCAACCTGTGCAGTGGTCACCCTTTGCCAAACAGGCCTCTGCCACCCTGCCACCGATATCTCCGCACCCGACGATAGTCACTTTAGATCTCATTCCACCCACCTCAAGGGGTCTGTTTTGCCCGATACCAGGGCCACAATTCCAATAACATATCCCACCAGAAAATTCGCTTGATTCATAACCCAAGGGACTCCCGGTTTAATTCCCGAGTAAAATAGGAGAGAATTCTGAGCCAGTTTATATGGCGCGCGGTTTGGGGAATCCTCACACACAGCCAGAATTGTAACCAGACTCTAGCAGCAAGGTACCCTATGAGTTTTAAAGTGCAGGTTGAACCCAGTGGTCATGAATTCACGGTCGAGACGGAGGAGAATCTCCTTGAAGCCGCCATTCGGCAGGGGATCAACCTCCCGTATGGCTGTCGAAACGGCTTTTGCGGGGACTGCCGTTCCGTCCTGATCGAGGGTGATATTCACTATCCTGAGGGTGAGCCGCCCGCGCTTGAGGGGCAGGACGAGGGACTCTGTCTCACCTGTCAGGCAATTCCCCGCAGCGACCTGACTATCCATGTACATGAGATTGAGCAGGCGCAGGATCTCAAACCCCGTATTCTGCCATCCAAGGTGGACCGCATAGAGCGGCTCAACGACGACGTCATCCGCCTCTATCTCAAATTGCCCGAGGGGGAACGCCTGCAGTTTCTCGCCGGCCAGTACCTTAACTTCATCCTGCCGGACGGCAGCAAACGGGCATTCTCCATTGCCAATGCGCCTCATGATGACGAATTTATCGAGCTGCATATCCGCCATGTCTCCGGGGGGACATTTACCGACACGCTCTTCAACGGCATGGAGGAGAAGACAATATTACGGATCGAAGCGCCACTCGGCAGCTACTTCCTCCGTGAGGAGTCTGAGCGACCGATCATCTTGATGGGCGGCGGTACCGGTTTCGCTCCACTGAAAGGCATCATCGAACACGCCTTCGAGATCGGCATCAAGCGGCCGATGCACCTCTTCTGGGGTGTACGTTCCCGCGAGGACCTCTATCTGCCTGCCTTGCCGGAGGCCTGGTCAGCCGAATATCCCAATTTCAGCTATACACCGGTACTCTCCGAACCGGACAGTGACTGGCAGGGGGAGAGTGGCTGGGTCCACGAAGCTGTGGTGGAACGACATCCCGACCTGAGTGGCCATGAGGTCTACATGAGCGGGCCGCCGCCCATGATCGATGCAGGCAAGTCAGCCTTTCTCGCTCATGGTCTGAGTGGCGAAGGCCTCTACTCTGACTCGTTTGAATACGGCGCTGCCACCACAAAGCAGAAAAAAGCCTCCCAAGCCTGAAAGATCACTACCGGCGCTCCGCCGGCATTCGTTTAAATCTTTTACAACCCCGGGCAACCGCTGATCGCCATGGAAGGCTGAAAGCCGAGGCGATTAGTCCCCGATAGGCGTAGGCGCGGTTGTATGGCCGTAATTGCGACCGTTAGG
>JAHXHT010000337.1 GCA_025656435.1 Candidatus Thiodiazotropha sp. (ex Gloverina cf. vestifex)
GGACGGTCGGGGCATAACGGCTGTCGCGTTGGCGAGTCGATTTTGGGGACTCGGATGTCCCAAAATCTTTCACGAGGTAGCGACACGCTTGACTTGTCTTTGTCCTCACTTCTATCCTGTTCGCACTGGCTGGATTTATTAATGCAGTGTATGCCCAAAGTTTTGATGATATTTCTATTGTTCCCACCTTCGTGTTGACGCCATTGACCTACCTGGGAGGTGTCTTCTATTCAATTAGCTTGCTGCCGTCTTTCTGGCAGGATGTTTCTTTGATCAATCCGGTTCTCTACATGGTAAACGCATTCCGTTTCGGCATCCTGGGAGTATCGGATATCGATTTTGTTGTTGCCTTGGGGATTATTCTCATATTCATTGTGCTACTGACCCTATTCAGCCTCTCCCTGCTGTCACGAGGGGTTGGGATTAAAAACTGATTGGCGGTGGATGCCAGTTCACTGATGCGTGTAAATTATCTTTTAGACGTGGAGCGAGGTTCTATTAACCCGGCATGCAAATGTATTGAGTTCAGGACTTCAAGCATACCCTTGATCAATCGCGGTTCATGCCAATGGTAATTCCCTTGGCAAGAGCCACAATGCAGGACAAGGGTATGCTTGAATACTCTATCAGCACTGCTCCCAGGGCAAACTGTGAAATCGCCAACCACCGCTGGTACTGCGTTGATGATTATCGTCCAGCTCACCTTCAAAGCCTTCATCGATGTGGTAGACGCGGATAAATCCAGATTCCAGTAACGCCTTGCCTGCCTCGAGCGAACGTTTGCCGCTGCGGCAGATTAAAATTACCGGCGCACATCCTTCATCGATGGTGCAGACTGTGCCACCAAGCAGGAGTTTTCTGATATCTGTAACGAAATGGGGGTTGACGGTCCATTTAGGTTCGTCGATCCAGGGTATATGCACAGCACCTTTAGGATGTCCGACAAACAGGAACTCCATACTCGAACGGATATCGACCAATACGGTACGCGGATCATCATCCATCATCTGTAAGGCCTGTTGCGGGGTCATGCTATGGGGGTGTTTATCATCACCCATCGGGTTACGCTCGTATCGGTTGTTGTCTCTTCCTTCATGTTAGATGATCTAGAGATGATTACAAAGAAATCCAGACGGTATGGCTTCCATGGTTAGATCTGAAAAAGGGGTATGTAGTAAAGATCCATCAGTCTTGTGATATCCAGTGAAGATGTCTTCTTACACCGACAGAGACAAGGTAGAATCACGCCATGTTGATTCGATTCCTTATTTCGCTGTGGCGCCGATTGGGCTTTTTGCCTCTCTCCCGGCTGCATGCCATCGGACAAACGTTGGGTCTTTTCTATGATTGGTTTCCCAATCGGGAACGACATGCAACCCAGGTGAATCTTGAGCTCTGCTATCCGGGGCTTTCCCCACAGGACAGAAGGACCTTGCGACGCACTATCCTGCAGCAGATTGGCTGCAGTCTGATGGAACTGCCCTATATCTGGTTTCGTCCCATGGATGAGGTTTCAAGCCTGGTTCGAGAAGTCAGTGGCGCATCGTTACTGGAGAGGGATCCTGGACAGGGCCTGATCTTGCTGCTGCCGCACTTAGGGTGTTGGGAAGTTCTTGGCCTGACTTTGCCGCCCAGTGAAAAGATCACCTCTCTCTATCGTCCACCGAGGGAGTCTGAGCTGGAGGATCTGGTCAAGCAGGCCCGAGAGCGCAACGGTTCCACACTGGTGTCGACTGATACCCAGGGAGTCAAGCAGATCTATCTGGCGTTACAGTCGGGGGGTACGACCTGTATTCTGCCCGACCAGCAGCCTAAATCAGCCCGGGCATCGGTATTCGCACCGTTTTTCGGTATACCGGCATTAACCATGTTGCTGATCAACCGTCTGGCGAGAAAGACCGGGGCAAAGGTAATCTACGGCTATGCCGAGCGCCTTCCTAAAGGGCGGGGATTTCATATTCACTACTATCCTGCGCCTCCCGGCATCGATGATGAAGATCCGCAGGTTGCCGCAGCTGCGCTGAATCAGGGGCTTGAGACGGTGATCAGGCATCAGCCGGAGCAGTATCAATGGTCATACAAGCGGTTTCACGATCAGCCTGATGGGAAACTCTCTCCCTACTATTAACCTGATTGACCTTATCCATCAGATATTCAGAATTAAAGTGCTATTCCTCTTCGCCGCTAACGATTAGTGACGATCCATTCGGTGATCGCCCTATCTGTATGAGATGAATTGAGGATGTTGACAAGCGTGTCGCTACCTCGTGAAAGATTTTGGGACATCCGAGTCCCCAAAATCGACTCGCCAACGCGACAGCCGTTATGCCCCGACC
>JAHXHT010000338.1 GCA_025656435.1 Candidatus Thiodiazotropha sp. (ex Gloverina cf. vestifex)
TAACAGTCACAATTACGGCCATACAACCGCGCCTACGCCTATCGGGGACTAATCGCCTCGGCTTTCAGCCTTCCATGGCGATCAGCGGACGTTCCATTATCAATATGCAAAACCCGGGCCTGAAAATCGTCTCAGGCCTGAGTTTCCATTAACAGACCCACCGGCTGATCCTGCGTGCCTTTCCCTGCAACTTTAGCACCCTCTGCTTCCATCAGCTCCTTCATGTGTCTCGCAAGGGAGAGCACCTCTTCCGAAGGGATCTGACGGATCACATCGCCGGAGTCTTTGTCGAGTACACGGACAACCGTTTTGCCCGATTCATCATCGACATCGAATTGCAGTTGACGACTCATCACCTGAGCAAAATCCTTCATCTGCTCGACTGCCGTTTTCACATCCTCTTTGGAAACCGCGGATGAGGGCTGGACTGCCTGAGTAGAGTCGGAGGCATGAGCTGAACGGATCGGCGAAACCTGCGCCACACCCTGCTGGGGAGTGACCGATTGGCTTACATCGACCCGACGGTTCTCTCTGCCAAGATCCTTAGCCGCTTGAGCACTTAATGTGATCGTCATGTCATTAATCATGGCCGTTCACCTCTCATGTTTCTGATGGTGTCCGGGCAAACCCGGACACCATCTAGCTAGGACCGATTACCGCAGGAGTGACAGGGCCAACTGAGGTTGTGCATTCGCTTGACTCAGCATGGCCACGCCGGCCTGTTGCAGGATCTGCGTACGTGTCAGGTTGGATGTCTCAGCCGCAAAGTCGGCATCCTGTACCCGTGAACGGGCCGCGGAGACATTCTCACTGATACTGGACAGATTGGCGATGGTGGATTCCAGACGGTTCTGGACGGCACCGAGATCGGCACGTGCGTCTGAGATCGACCGCAGGGCCTGATCCAACACATCCAGTGCGTTGTTGGAACCGCTCTGGGTACCGATGTCCACATCGGCCACGGAGCTCAGAGCACTACTGGTGCTGGCCGCACCCATCACAGTCGTACCGGTATCGGTAGCAACCACGAAGGATTTGGCAGAACTGAAGCTTAATGTACCACCGACAACGATACTGTCTGCTGCACCACCTTCAGTCAAGGTCGTACCACCCACATCAAGCGTTTCAGTGGCGGTGGAGTGAGCCAGGTCAACGACGTCGATGTCATGACCTGTGGTGTTTTCCAGTGTAATGGACGCACTATCTGCTGCCAGAACGGCCGAGACGCCAGTAGAGGCAGAAACCGCATTAATGGCATCCGCCAATGCTGAGTAGTCAGTAGTGGTGATTGCTGCAGAAACAGAGATGGCTGAACCAACAGTACCCGCTGCATTGGAGCTGGAGAGTGTGAAGCCCACCGTACCTGCGACAGCCAAACCATCTACAACCACAGAGTTGGAAGCAGTAGCTGTTACGCCAGTGGTACCCGATGCACCATTAATCAATGTAGCAATATCGCTGGCTGCATCATCAGCAGTGACAGCTAGCGCACCAGACGATGCCGTGCCATTTACTGTCAGGTTTTGTCCGGCTACGTTGTTACCACCAGCTGCGTCAGCAACAGCTGTCAGAGCGTCACCCACATGGGTATTAGCAGAGATAGCCTGGTTACCGAGGCTGGTTGCACGAATGCTGGTCACGGTGACAGAGATGGTCTTGTTGGCATTGGCGCCCACGTGAAATTTCTGTGCTGAGAATGAGCCGTCAAGGATCTTCTTACCGTTGAAGGTAGAAGTATCGGCGATACGGTTCAATTCCTGCTGCAGCTGAGAAACCTCTTTCTGCAGGTTGGCGCGGTCAGCCGAGCTGTTGGAGTCATTGGCGGACTGAATGGACAGTTCACGCATACGTTGCAGGATGTTGGTCGCTTCCTACATGGAGCCTTCAGCGGTCTGCGACAGGGAGATAGCGTCGCCCGCGTTACGGATTGCCTGATTCAGGCCACGAACCTGAGAGGTCATACGGTCTGTGATACCCAGGCCGGCAGCATCGTCTTTCGCACTGTTGATGCGAAGGCCGGTAGAGAGGCGTTCCATGGAAGTTGCAAGAGAAGATTGAGTAGTATTGAGTGAACGTTGAGAGTTCATCGACATTACATTGGCATTGATTACCATTGCCATGATTTTTTCTCCTAAATCACCCGGCGATGTCTCACATCTAGCCTGAGTGTAGGTTGATAACTAGCGGATATACTGTCTGAAGTGACTGTATTTACCGCTTCCGCTATGTGTAACGGCCACCACTAAGGAAGCTCTGAACGAATCGTTTGTCAGCGAACGTTTCCTCTCGCTTGCTTCAAAACTGCCATGAGCGAAGAAAAACAGTGCATTT
>JAHXHT010000339.1 GCA_025656435.1 Candidatus Thiodiazotropha sp. (ex Gloverina cf. vestifex)
CGGTCGGGGCATAACGGCTGTCGCGTTGGCGAGTCGATTTTGGGGACTCGGATGTCCCAAAATCTTTCACGAGGTAGCGACACGCTTGTGTGATACGCAAGTTTGATGCGATTTCGAGAATAACAGGAATAAAAATAGTGCCCTATGGCATTAGCATGGAAGCAGAATATGAGGTATTTCAACAAGACAGTCTTATTCAGCTTCGCTCTCTGTGTTGTCTCCTTGTTTCTTTTCATGGCTTTTGCTTCGTTTAACCATGAGCCGAACTGGCATATAGAAGAGAATGCCGTTGCTTCGCAATCATATCCTTTAGCCGGTTTTTGGAAGCGTAAAGACTGCGAAGACCCTTGGGGATGGGCAATAGGACCTGCTGCCGCAGGCCTTTATTATGTCTCTTTCTGTGGTCCAGGCGGCTGTTTTGAAATGGGTGCTTATCGCCCAAACTCTCGCATCATCGATGATCCCAACTATCGGCTTATCGATACAAACACACTCATGTTTTATTCGGAAAATGAGTGGTCAACTCAGGTCAGATGTTCCGAACGTTAGTAATTCCCGCTTTCTTGCACAGGTTGATTTGATCAAGTCGCTTCTCGTCTATCAGATGAGGGGGGAATATGATAGAGGTCAGGTTGGATCAGCGAACTACTTAGAGGCTTCAGCTTGCCGATAGCGCCTACCATCAGTAACCTAATGGTGGATTACAAATTGTTATAAATGCGTGACGCCAGACCGACATGCGTGTTTTACGCTCTACAAAAGACGTGAGAATATTCCATGAGGAGGGGGCGTGTCGAGCGTGGATAATAAAATAACAGAAGAAAAAAATATTAGAAATCAACAGTTAACAGAACTGTTGGCAGCCTGTTCCCTGAACGACCAGAAAGCTTTTGCACGCCTTTATCAGATGACATCAGCGAATCTGTATGGTGTTGTGCTGCGTATACTGAATAGAGAAGCGTGGGCGGAGGACTGCCTACAGGAGGCTTTTGTCAAAATCTGGAACAATGCGGATCGCTACCGGCCTTACCTGGCGGCACCGATGACCTGGATGATGACAATAGCCCGAAATCAGGCGCTTGATCAACTGCGCCGGCGTCGGCGTGAGGTGATGGAATCTGATGGACATGCGTTTCGCGAAGAGGTTGACAATGATCCGTTGCCTCTGGAAAACCTAACGCAGAGTGATGAGGGATTACGCCTCAAAGCGTGTCTGGATCAGTTGAAGGAGAAGCAACGGCAAATGATTGCCATGGCCTATTTTAAAGGCCTCACGCATGATGAGCTTGCGAATCAGACAGATACACCGTTGGGTACCGTTAAGACATGGGTTCGTCGTGGTCTGGAGCAGCTTAGGAGGTGTCTGGAGCCATGGTGAAAGATAGTGAAAACCAAGATAGCAACATCCATGCTGGTGAATACGTACTGGGTACACTGCAGGGTGTAGAACTTGCCGAATTTGAGCAGCGGCTGCTGAATGATATGCAGTTGCAGGCTGAAGTCGATGCTTGGGAAAGTCGGTTAGGCTCGTTGATGGAGACCGTGGAGCCGGTGCGGCCTCCGGTCTCAGTCTGGCGAAAGCTGGAGCAGCGTACATCACCCAATAAAACAGCATCTCCAATCTCTGGACTTTGGAGAAACTTACAGTTCTGGCGTACGCTCGGCATGGTTGCAGCAACTGTAGTGCTTGGTCTTGCTTTGACACTGTTTACCACGCGTCAGGTAGATCTGAGTATGGACAGCATGATGGTGGTGCTAAATGATCAATCTACAGCCGGTTGGATTGTTGCAGCCCAGCGCAACCAAGGTTACCTCAACGTAAAGGCGGTGGAGCCCTCCATTTTACCCACTGGCAAGGTCTGCCAGCTTTGGATGGAGGATGAGGATGGGAATTTGTTTCCTTTAGGTGTTCTTCCTCACAGTGGTAACAAGGAGTTGGTGATGCCCGTTAAGCACGCTACCAATCAGCGTTTTATGGTTTCTATCGAGGAAGAAAACCGTCTGCCGACCAAAAAACCGAGCCAAGAGATCGTTTTTGAAGGCCATTTGACGGAAATCTGATTTTTTCGATTTCTTCTAAAATTGACTAAATCTTGTCCATAGTCAATTCCCAAATGTTATGATTTAGTATACTGCTGCCGACCGATTCTGAACCCGGCAGGCAGCTATTGTCTGTGGGTTGATAGGGTGGCTGCCCGCCTCACGAGTACTGTTTGAGGTCATCTTCTCAGCTTTTCCTACGCTGATCGCCATGGAAGGCTGAAAGCCGAGGCGATTAGTCCCCGATAGGCGTAGGCGCGGTTGTATGGCCGTAATTGTGACTGTTAGG
>JAHXHT010000340.1 GCA_025656435.1 Candidatus Thiodiazotropha sp. (ex Gloverina cf. vestifex)
CCTAACAGTCACAATTACGGCCATACAACCGCGCCTACGCCTATCGGGGACTAATCGCCTCGGCTTTCAGCCTTCCATGGCGATCAGCGTTGGCAGGTCACTCAGTTCCCGCCATTGCACGCCGCCATCTTCGCTAACAAATATCCCGTTATGATGCTGCATCCAGAGTCGATCCGGGTTAGCTGGACACTGCACCAGGCGATGAGGATCCTGGGTCAACGGATCACCTGCCTTGTCTGGTGGCATGTACTCACTGCGCAAACCGGCCCCTATCAGCTCCCAATGAGCACCACTATCTCATGTCGTCCAAACACCACCCACAGAGACTCCGATGGTCACGTGAGCAGAGTTTCGAGGGTCGACCAGAATCGAGTGGATACCGGAAAAATCATAGCCGCCGCCCATCCACATTTTACGTCGAGGATCATCCCACAGTGTGCGTATCAGCTGCCAACTGTCACCACCATCTGTTGAACGAAATAGCCCGCCTGGTATAACACCGCACCAAAGTTCGTCAGGAGACCCGGCAACGAGAGACCAGATCATCTGGGTACTCCAGGGGACCTCCAGTCCACGAAATGGTTCTTTATCCTCCACCTCGTCCGGTTTCTCCGGATAGGCTGGAGTGGGCGCTTCCGACCAGTTTTTGCCTCCGTCTTCAGTACGCTGTAATTTAACCCCGAAGTGCCCCAGATCCATCGCGGCGTGAATGCGTGGCGTATTGCTTTCCACCAGCAGCATTGAAATCGGATCTCCTAGAAACCAATTCCCGGCAATTTCCCAACGTCCGTTGACGTTCCGTTCGATACGAAAAAGCCCCTTACGTGTCCCTACCAGTAATCGATCGGTCATGGCTTATCCTCCCGAGAGGGCCTGAAACACAAACACTTCGCTCTTCGATGTCAATGCATCACTTAACTTCTGACGATCATGCAGACTTCTGCCATCCACCAGCACGATAACGTGATTACGTACTGTACCCTGATCATCCAGCACATAACCTCGAACTTCAGGCCAACGTAAAAAGTAGCGCTCAAAAAGATCTGCTACCGTCGTTGCCTCGAATTCACCATCCGGGCAATGGGTATGACGCGTCAGATTGCTAGTGAATGAGAGCGATGGCATAGAGGGAATGGTAGACGATATCCCGCTCGAATGGACGTTATCTCTTTGCGGTTAAAGACCTGCTTATCAGGTACAGGCACTGAACGCTTTTACACAATTAGCGTCTGATTCTATGGGTATTCCACACGATAGGATAAGCGTAGGATAAGGAACTGATACAGGGGTAATATCTATGAACATCCAGCAGATTACAGATTTTTTTATGTGGTGCAGCATTATCAATGGCTGCCTACTCATCTTGTGGACGATCTTTATCATGTTCACACCAGACCTCGTCTATAGAACACAAAGCCGGTGGTTTCCTATTCCAAGAGTCACTTTTGATACGCTGATTTATGGATTTCTTGGTCTATTCAAAATCTTTTTTCTGTTTTTTAATTTGATACCTTATCTGGCATTACTGATCATCAAGTAAATCAATGACCTCCTTTCATATCAGATGGAGCTGTTTCCCAGTCAATTTACATCATCGCAGCATCAGCGGAAAAACTTGCCCGCCATACCCAGCAGATCATCGACTACCGAACCGTCTTTATCAGCATCCAATAACCCTGCCAGCATCCCAGGCATATCTGCTGAAGAAGCGGCCCGCTGTCCAGATAATCCTCCTGAAGAAGCCTGTTTACTGAGAGACCCCATCATCATGCTAGCCACCACTGGCAGCATCTTTTTCAGCATATCTGAACCCAAGCCGGTCGTATCACTGGCCCGATCTGCCAGTGCGCGACTCACATCTTTGCTGCCAAGAATGTGGTCTAGGATACCATTACCATCCACGGTAGCTTGGCTATCAGTCAGACTCTCAGGCTGATCCACGTATTTCTGGTGACCGCCATTTTGCAACGCTCGCAACAGGCCGTCCAGTCCTGACTCACTGGCAATATTCTTTTTAACTCCCTGCGTCAGTGCAGGGACCATTTTTGCAAGTACCGCCTGTGCTTGGCCCTCACCAATGCCAAAATTCCGCGCTAACTATTGGACCTGATTGCCATTCTGTTCACTCAGCATCATATCCAATATATTCATAATGTTTACCTTTCGATGTTATTCAATATGCTAGATTGTAGCCTAGTTGGCTTATTGGGTGACATCAACAACAGCTCACTACTGACTGGCACAAGCGTGTCGCTACCTCGTGAAAGATTTTGGGACATCCGAGTCCCCAAAATCGACTCGCCAACGCGACAGCCGTTATGCCCCG
>JAHXHT010000341.1 GCA_025656435.1 Candidatus Thiodiazotropha sp. (ex Gloverina cf. vestifex)
GACGGTCGGGGCGTAACGGCTGTCGCGTTGGCGAGTCGATTTTGGGGACTCGGATGTCCCAAAATCTTTCACGAGGTAGCGACACGCTTGTCCTTATTAAAAAGCGTGTATGAGTGTGTGTCACAGCCCATCATCCGGAGTTAATAGCGCTCAGCCACCCTAGTGGAGAACAGTTCCAGGTATTCTGAGTAGCCTTCCGATTCCATTTGTGCTTTGGGTACAAACCGCGTGGCTGCTGAATTCATACAATATCGCTGACCTGTCGGAGCCGGACCATCGTCAAAGAGATGGCCGAGATGGGAGTTGCCGATACGGCTACGGATCTCAGTACGAACACCAAACAGCTTCCAATCCTGCTTCTCCGTCACCACCTCGGCCTCAATGGTTTTGGTGAAACTGGGCCAACCGGTACCCGATCTATATTTATCGGTGGATGAGAACAGAGGCTCACCTGTCACTACGTCCACGTAGATCCCTTCTCGCTTTTCATTCCAGTAAGTGTTCTTGAAAGGCGACTCTGTACCATCCTCCTGAGTCACCCGGTATTGCAGTGGGGTCAGTATATCCCTGATGACTTCTTTGGATGGTTTGCTGTAGTGGGCTTTCTTCCCACCTGACTCGGTCTCATCAACAGGCTCATCGCGGAATTGGGTGTAATCCACATAGCGCTCTTCTCCCCAGTGCTTATCGACGAACTGATAACGGCCAGAGTTGTAGGTATAGAATTTATACCGGATCGGATTTTTCTTGTAGTAACCCTGGTGCCTTTTCTCCGCCTTATAGAATTTCGTGAACGGAACAATCTCAATGGTTACCGGTTTCTCATAACGTCCCGAGGCGGCCAATTCATCACGGGAACGTTCCGCAATCTTTTTCTGTTCGGTATTGTGATAAAAGATGGCGGGTCGGTATGGTGTGCCGCGGTCGTAGAACTGCCCCTGGGAATCGGTGGGATCCATCATTCGCCACAGGCCCTGAATCAAGCCCGAGTAGCTGATGATCTCGGGATCGTAATAGACCTGCACAGCCTCGGTATGTCCCGTTCCTCCTCCTGCGACTTTCCGGTAGGTCGGGTTTTCGTCCGTACCGCCGCTATAGCCGGAAACCGCTTCTTTGACCCCAGGTAGTTTTTCGAATCCGGACTCGACGCACCAGAAGCAACCGCCGGCAAAAGTCGCGACCGACAATCCTTGCGGGTTTGCTTCAGATAATTCCACCCGCTCAGTCACCGAATTGGTGCAGCCGGACAACAAAGCTATCAACCCCAGCAGGCCGCTCCACAGAGTAAATTTCATCGTACTATCCTCTCAATATCCATTAACTTAGGTGTAAATATGGATAGTAAAGTTCACCGGCCTATCACGAGAAAATCACAATTTCATCGTTGGAAAAGAAAAAGACAAGAGACTTACATTACCACTCGGTAGACGTGGATAACGCCTTAATTTGATTAGGGAAATAGTGCTTATTCTTCTTTTACTTCAAAAGAAGTCCTGGGACACACTGAAACTCGCCTCCTCCAGATCGAATCAGTTCGGTTGAATACCTGTAGTCTACTCGGCAATCTGCGTTCTTCCGTTGTGAATTCTGCGGGGATTAGGTTTTGAGACATTGTATGACCCCTTGTCTCTATCCTTGATAGTTTTCCATTGCCGCAGACTATTGGAATAACCGTGTTGTCATGACTGTCTTTGTTTTGAATTGCAACTGGGGTTATTGGTTTGGATGGTGGTTTGCCTATATAATCCCTTCCGCTTATTCATAAGCAAGACTCATAGTATGTACCGGGCGGAAGCCCTTGTTGTTAGTTTTTCCAAAGGAAGGATCGATCTATGCGAACTCTCGTACCATTCACCCTGTTGTCTGCCTGCTGTGTTCTGGCAGCTTGTTCCACCGCCCCGAAAATCGCACAAGAGAAAACAGTCGAAACGGCCAAAGAAGTCCTCCGCTTTGGCGGGCAGTACGATGTCGACCACAATCAATTACAGTTGACCATTAATGACGATCCCGTCATGCGTGGGAGTTTCCCTCCATATACACCCGTGCAGAATCTGAATGCTGGCTACAAAGGCATGAAGGTCAGCAGCAGATGCTATTTTGGTTCTGTATTGAGTAGTGAGGGCGGTGTCTTCGGACGGGTTGCAGGCGCCATTCAGGCGGCAAAAGCGAAGTCTGGTGATAAGTGTGAGATTTTCATTGACGGAAAACAAGCGTGTCGCTACCTCGTGAAAGATTTTGGGACATCCGAGTCCCCAAAATCGACTCGCCAACGCGACAGCCGTTATGCCCCGAC
>JAHXHT010000342.1 GCA_025656435.1 Candidatus Thiodiazotropha sp. (ex Gloverina cf. vestifex)
GACTTCTTCATTGTAGATTCTCATTTTCGTAATAATAAATGGAAAATTCTACTTTTGAACCCCGTTATTTTTTGGGGGGATTACCCCCCCAAGGTGTGCGATCGACCCTGCACAAAGGTCATGGCCCTGTTTCCAGAGGATTCGGTCAACGGTCACTCTGGCAAGGGTTACCATATGATTAACATCGACGGTTACAGAACCATCAATGCCTATGTCATATCAGACGCACTCAACAGTACGACCCAGCGGGGCTTCACGCTGGAACTGAGCTTTTCTGTTAACGACTTCGTCTACGGTGTCGGCGTGATTGGAGAAACCAGCCACTTCTTCAATTTCGACAGCTACTTCAATCCCGGTAACTCCAGCCACAAAACCATTCGGATCGAGACCAATGATCTCACCACAACGGGTGGGCTTCCCTGGATTGGGGGCACTGATTTGACCCATATCCTACGCGTCCCTGTTCTGGGTCCCTATGTCCGCGCCAGCGTCTTCAATGAAGACAACACGGCACGCCGGGTCGAAGTCAAAGCCTATCTATCGACTTGAGTACATAGGTGACACAGGACTGTCGTTGCACATGACTCACGAAGCTTTGAATAAAAAAAGCCCGGCACTATGCCGGGCTTTCTGTTGCGAGAAGCGTATCGTTTATTTCAGCTTACCGATACCCAGCATCTTGAGGATGTACTTCTCGTAGATCGGTTCCGAGGTGCCCTTCTTCATCTTGCGGATGAAATACTTCTCGAAGGCAATCTTCGCCATGTGCACCCACTTGCCTTTCTTGAACCAGGCCACGTTGCGGGGCGGGATTTGAGGCAGTGCCACAAAGGCCGCACCGGTATCACCCATATCCGCCAGGCAGATGGCATTCCAGGTAGCCAAGGTGGTGCCCTCTTTACCTGAGAGTTCATCAGCAATGTTGTGCACGATAGCGGTGACCATCGACTCGATCATGTAGCCCGTCTTGGGGGCACCGGTCGGTACTGCTGTAGCCTCTACAGGAGGAATCGCGATACAGACACCGGCGCCGAAAATATTGGGGTATTTTGGATTACGCTGGTGGTCATCAACAAATACGAAACCACGCGGATTACAGAGACCTTCAACATTCGCCACAGCATCCACTCCTTTGAAGGCAGGTAACATCATGGAGTATTTGAAATCCAGCTCGTGATCTTTGATCTTGTGCCCGGAGTCGTCGAACTGTTCGACAAACATTTTACCGGCTTCGATCTTGGTGACCTTGGCATTGGTGATCCAGTTGATGTGATGTGCGCGGAAATCGCTCTCGAGAAATCCTTTCGAGTCACCGACACCACCCAAACCAAGGTGGCCGATATAAGGTTCAGATGTGACATAGGTCATGGGTACTTTGTCGCGCATCTTCCGCTTACGCAGGTCAGAATCCATGATGAACGAGAACTCATAGGCCGGCCCGAAACAACTGGCAAAAGGCATGGCGCCGATGATCACATGTCCGGGGTCATCCAACAGCGCTTGATAGGCTCCATAGGCCTTCTCTGCATGATCCACGGTACAGATGGATTCCGTATGACCTTCTGGACCTGAACCTTCGACTTCTTCAAATGCCAGTCTGGGACCTGTCGCGATGATGAGATAGTCATAGTCGATGGTATCACCGCTATCCAGGGTCACCTGATTGGCATCAGGATCAATCTTGTCCACCCGCTTCGCTATGAAGTTGATACCCTTACGCTCAAGATGTGGACGGATGTCGAACGTGATATGAGACCGATCACGCCACCCCACGGCAAGCCAGGGATTTGATGGGACAAACTGGAAGTAGTCCCGCTCGTTGATCACTGTAATTTCGTGCTCTCGACCAAGCTCCATACGAAGCTCGTATGCACAGGGCATACCTCCAGTACCTGCACCCATGACAACTATATGTGCCATTTAAGCCCTCCAAATACTCTCCTACATTATTTCTCTGTAACCGCTGAGGGCAGGAGAATTGCCTCATCGTCAGTTTTCAAACCCATGCACTTTACACATAACCTACTGAAAAATAAAGTAATTTAATATATTTAGCATATTCTAATACAGTGCAAATACTAAACCTTTCATTTTTTCTGGTTTTTGTCGGGACGGGAATAACCTCAGGCAAAATACAGTACATGTGCCAATTCCAGCCTATCGAATCATAGACTTAGCATTTTCCCTCAAGCGTGTCGCTACCTCGTGAAAGATTTTGGGACATCCGAGTCCCCAAAATCGACTCGCCAACGCGACAGCCGTTATGCCCCG
>JAHXHT010000343.1 GCA_025656435.1 Candidatus Thiodiazotropha sp. (ex Gloverina cf. vestifex)
GGACTTCTTCATTGTAGATTCTCATTTTCGTAATAATAAATGGAAAATTCTACTTTTGAACCCCGTTATTTTTTGGGGGGATTACCATTCCTTGTGAGTTCAGATTCCATCATTTGGCACCATTTTCGACTTTTCACACAAGCACAAAATGAATTTGTGGTCCCCGCAGGCATCGATGTGGTTGGCATCGCCTGCTTCGGTCGTGGCGGCGGCTGCACGATACCTGAAGCGCCTCATGGAAAGGCCTTGGCTGGTGGTGGTGGCGGGGCTTTTGCTTATGGGGTGCTGGCTGTTCGTCCGGGAACTGTATTGAACCGTTTTGGGGTGTTGGACAGCCACACCTATTTTCATAAGGGTCTTAGGAAGTTAAGCATCTATTAACAGGTGCTAAGCTTCAGAAATGATTAGTAAAAATAGGTATTACAAGCGTTCCCGAATCACAGAGAAGAAATTTCGGCAAATGACCCGCTATTTTTCCCTCGATTTTTCCGCTTCTGATACTGCCAGATTGACCGGAATTTCTGTCCGATCGATCAACAATATTTTTATCAAACTTCGCATTCGCCTGGCTGAAGAATGCGAAAAGCAGGCGCAGCTTGTTGGACAGATTGAAGTTGATGAATCGTATTTTGGACCAAAGCGTATTCGTGGAAAACGCGGCCGTGGCGCAGGCAGCAAAACGATTGTCTTTGGTCTTTTTAAACGGAACGGATGGGTATATACCGAGATCGTTCCTGATGCAAGAAAACGCACTTTGCAGCGTGTAATACGGGGTAAAGTGAGTTTGGACAGTGTTATTCACTCCGATGGCTGGCGTGGATATCATGGATTGGTAGACATGGGTTATGCAAAACATTATCGCGTCGAACATGGGAGTAATGAGTTTGCCAATGACAAGTCTCATATCAATGGTATTGAGTCGTTCTGGGCTTATGCGAAGCTTCGTCTTAGTAAGATGAAGGGTGTCCGCAAAGAGATGTTTTATCTTCATTCGCTGATCGCCATGGAAGGCTGAAAGCCGAGGCGATTAGTCCCCGATAGGCGTAGGCGCGGTTGTATGGCCGTAATTGTGACTGTTAGGGAACGATGTAGGGCATACAGAGAGCGCATCCGAAACGCCGTAGAGTCATTTGCGGGAGTCATGATGGAGTAGTGCACAAGCAGCTCTGCTGCAATGTGCAATACGGAATCGTGGCGGACGCAGGACGGTCGGGGCATAACGGCTGTCGCGTTGGCGAGTCGATTTTGGGGACTCGGATGTCCCAAAATCTTTCACGAGGTAGCGACACGCTTGAAGAAAACGCTCACGTCGTGTCTGCTTCTTCTTGGCGCTGTAGTTCAGTGAGGCGAAAGTTGTTTGCTTCATGGGGTCTATATAATGATTGGCCTAGAATGTGCACCATTATCCCTCAATCGATGGATTCGTTCAGAGCTTCCCTAAATACTCGTAAGTAACGGAAAAATTAGAGGTGAACTTTCACCATGATCACAAAACATGATGGCGCCGTCCGGACAAACAATCCTAAACTTTTAGCTTGGGTTGATGAGATCGCCCAACTCTGTAATCCGGACCGGATCTACTGGTGCGATGGTTCACAGGAAGAGTACAACCGCTTGTGTGAAGAGATGGTAAAGAGCGGCACCTTCATTCGTCTGAATCCGGAGAAACGACCCAACAGTTACCTCGCCCGTTCCCACCCGAGTGATGTGGCTCGCGTTAAGGAGCGTACCTATATCTGCTCAAAAAACGAAGAAGACGCCGGCCCGACCAACAACTGGATGGATCCCAAAAAGATGAAAACGATCCTTAACGGATTGTTCAAGGGTTGTATGCAGGGAAGGACGATGTATGTGATCCCGTTCAGCATGGGACCCCTTGGTTCTCATATCTCTCATATCGGTATTGAAATCTCAGACTCACCCTATGTCGCAGTGAATCAGCGCATTATGACCCGCATGGGGCAGGAGGCGCTCGATGTGCTCGGTGATGAGGGTGAATTCGTACCCTGCGTGCACTCGGTGGGTGCACCTTTGGTACCGGGGGAAGAAGACGTTCCCTGGCCTTGTGCCGGCAACATTGAGGACAAATACATTACCCATTTCCCCGAGACCCGGGAGATCTGGTCCTTCGGCAGTGGTTACGGCGGTAACGCCCTGTTAGGGAAGCTCTGAACGAATCGTTTGTCAGCGAACGTTTCCTCTCGCTTGCTTCAAAACTGCCATGAGCGAAGAAAAACAGTGCATT
>JAHXHT010000344.1 GCA_025656435.1 Candidatus Thiodiazotropha sp. (ex Gloverina cf. vestifex)
AACAGTCACAATTACGGCCATACAACCGCGCCTACGCCTATCGGGGACTAATCGCCTCGGCTTTCAGCCTTCCATGGCGATCAGCGTATGAGTCAGGCGTTGCCAGGCGTTAAAAGCCTTGTCAATATCCGTCCAGGCCAGTCGCCTGACTGTTTGGACTGCCATCTCATCGAGCATCGGGTGGTCCATGTCGACCAACTGAGCCCAGCGTGACGGGTCTCCATGGAGTGTCAGCCAACGGTCTGCCCATTGCACCTCATCAGCATTCAAGAACCGCCTGATATATCGGGCCAGGCGGGTTTGTCCGGCTTTCATGGCCAGCTGGAATCGTTGCCAGACAAGGTTCTGGTCTAAGTGACCGGCGGCTATCCAGGTGTTCAGGACAGGATCGCATGCTTTGGGACGGGAATGACCGCTCAGCCAAATGGCTGTGACCGACTCAAAAGCAAGCTCCCGCTTGCCCGTTCTTATCAATGCCTGCAGATGCTGGCACTGGCGGCTGATGCTTCCCCCTGGCTGGGAGAAGTGCAGATAACTGAGCCAGAGTCGCTCTTCAGCAAGCAACGCTAACCAGTGATCGAGTAACTGCTTCCGCAGCGGTGTGTCTTGCAGAAGTTTGAGTACTTTTCTGATGTTTGCTGATGTCTGATTTTTAAGACTATGGAGGATCTCCTGATAGACCAGGTAGGGAAAGAGCGGGTAGTCCGAGAGCGATGCTTTGAGGTTTTGATATTCTTCGCTGTCGTTTGCCGCTAAGGCCTCTTCTGCCGCTAGGAACTGCGTGCGCTGCTTGGTGAAATCGATAGCCCCAGGCGTATTTTCCGTGCTCAGTGCCTGTGGCGATAGGCTCAGATTTACCAGCAGGGCGAAGAGTAGAAAAGGATACCGTATTTTCATCATTGTACTGGTAGGTGCCTTTTGGTGGATTGTCAGGACTCTGCCTGAATACTAGCACTTGTCCGTCTGCTTTGAAGTCTATTGAGAGATGAGTTTATACGTTATGCTGCTAGGGCCTATTAAGACTAATTTAGTTGAATATCTGCAGATCCCATGAGAAGCAAAAGGGAGTTCGGCGAGTCATGAATGTTATAACATTTTTTCAGTTCGAAACATGACTGAGAAGCGTCCCGATTCTGCGGCTCGCCGTCTGGAGCACTTCCCGCCTTTTCAATTGCTTGGTATCCGTGTACTGGAACTGGATGAGAAATGGCGAAAGGTACGTATTCTGCTCCCATTGAACGCGGATAATCGCAATCCGGGTGGGTCTATGTTTGGTGGTAGTATCGCCTCGTTGGCCGATCCGATCCCTGCGTTGGCATGTCATGGCAGTTTCCCCCAATTTGCGGTTTGGACGCGGGAACTGCAGGTCGACTTCCGCTCCCCGGGTCTCAGTGATCTCGAGTTGCGCTTTGAGTTAACCGAAGCTGCGGTCGGTGCGATCGCCGAGGAGCTGACAAAACGTGGCCGCAGCACGCCAAGCTTTGAGTTTGGCTTCTACGATCAGGAGGACAATCTGGTGGCCTGGGTAAAAAATCGGGTAGCATTGCGTCCCCAAGGCGCTTCGACCAGAACTGTAGGTGCCGTACCGCGCAAGAGATGATGTAACGAGGCTATCGAGAGAGATGTGATGAATGACAGAGATGAGAATGTCGATTTTGAGTTGAGCAGCGGAATAGCCGCTTTTGAGGGAAAGAACTTCACCAGAGCCGCTTCACTGCTCTCTCCACTGGCAGAGAACGGTAACCCGGAAGCGCAGTATCGTATGGCGATAATGGCGCAGGGGGGACTGAGCATGGTGGTCAATGAACTGATGGCCTATAAGTTCATGAAGGCGGCTGCCGAAGCAGGGCATCCCATGGCGCAACATGGTTTAGGATTTATGTACCTGGAAGGTGAGTGTGTCGATCAGAATCTGACAAAAGCCGTTGAGTGGTTCAGACAGGCTGCAGAACAAGGTCTGGCTGGCTCTCAGACAACCCTCGCCATGCTCTATGAAGAGGGCAGGGGTGTGGAAAAAGACCCTGAGGAGGCCAAGCGCTGGTACAAGAAAGCAGGTTTCTGACCAAAGCTTAAATCCTTTTAAGTGCTTACAGGTTCGACCAGAGGTTGTCGAAGTCGGTTTCTCCTCCTGATTCGTCTTGTGACTCGTCACCATCCGCTAAGGAAGCTCTGAACGAATCCATCGATTGAGGGATAATGGTGCACATTCTAGGCCAATCATTATATAGACCCCATGAAGCAAA
>JAHXHT010000345.1 GCA_025656435.1 Candidatus Thiodiazotropha sp. (ex Gloverina cf. vestifex)
ACGGTCGGGGCATAACGGCTGTCGCGTTGGCGAGTCGATTTTGGGGACTCGGATGTCCCAAAATCTTTCACGAGGTAGCGACACGCTTGTGGCTGCCCGAGATGGGTGACGATCAAAAGCCTTCAGCGAAAGGAGAGAGTAGTGCTGCAACTAGAGAAGAAGTATCAATTGATAGCTTAAGCGCAGAGAAATCACTTAAAAATGAGATCCATCGTTTGGAAGACACGGTGGTGGAGCTCGAGTCTCAATTGGAATACAGCCGAGAAGAGATCAAGCGACGTGAAGGCAAGGATGAACTGACAGGGTTGCCCAATACGATTATCTTCAAGGACAGGATTTCACAAGTGTTGGCCAGGTGTAAACGATACAATCGTTCGGCGGCAGTGATCTCACTCGATATCGACGGATTTCATACGATCAACGAGGCATTTAGTTATGCGGTTGGTGATCAATTATTGCGGGTTGTCTCAACGCGCCTGGTCGATGCGCTTCGCATGACGGATACCGTCGCGGTTATGGATGATGAGAAGGAGAGTGCGTCCTCAACGATATCAAGGGTCAACAATGACGAATTTGCCCTGAATTGATGATATCGAAGGCGTGGCCTGGGCGATCCGGAGGATGTTGAAGGCGCTTAATGGTGATATCGAAATCGACGGACAGGAGTTGTTTGTGTCGTATAGCGTGGGTGTCTCCCTCTATCCGCTTGATGACGATCAGCCCGGTGGGTTGTTGCAGAGAGCCAGTACCGCCCGGCATGTGGCCAAGCAGGCAGAGGGTGGGGATAATGTCCGCTTCTTTTCTCGGGATTTCAATCGCACCGCTTACCGAAAAGTCTGGCTGGAGACTCAACTGCACAAGGCAATTGTGCGCTCACAAATCGAGTTGGCTTACCAACCGATTATTGATATGAGAACCGGCCGTATTGTGAAGATGGAGGCGCTGGCGAGATGGCGTCATCCAAAAGTTGGACAGATTCCACCCAGTGAATTTATCCCAGTCGCGGAACATACCGGATTGATACACAAACTGGGATCCAAGGTAGTGCGAAAAGCATGTCGGGATCTTAAGAGATGGCATGATGCCGGTTATCGATGATCTACAGGTAGCTGTCAATCTCTCAGCGGTTCAGTTTAACCGAGAAGACCTTGTCGAGAAGATCATTCGCGCTTGTTCAAAAGTAGGGATTGACCCCGCGTATCTTAATCTTGAGATAACGGAGAGTTCGCTGGTTGAAAAATTCGAGGTGGTTCTCCGTGTGATGAAGCAGATGAGTCTGGCCGGTATCGTGGCGCTGGCGAAAAGCCTGCAACTGCAGGTGGTGGCTGAAGGCGTGGAGACAGAGGCGCAGAAAGCAATTCTGACCAGTCTTGGTTGCCACGAGGGTCAGGGGAAGCTCTTTTCTGAGCCCCTGTCCAGACAGGAGGCGAGCAAAATGCTTCAATCTTTTAATCGTGATCCTGGTTAGAGTGAAGTGTAGTCATCGAAATATTTGCAATCCTAGATGGCAAGTATCGATGCACCCCAAGCAAAAATGGCGGCACCATAAATAAGTCGGATAGCCGTGCTGTGGTTGATGAGCTGTCTGCCGGGTTTGCGGCGTCCCCTAAAAATCCCCGTTTTCACACCCAGTTCAGCCTCGATACGTCTGCCACGGCTGATCAGGTCGTTGTAGAGCTCGGAGTTGCGTAGTTCGTAAACCAGTAACCCAAGCGTGACCACGAGCCCTAAGCCAGGTATGAGATTGGCCTGCCAGCTGGAGAGCTGTCGTGTAGATTCCCCTTCGGGTAAGAGAAAAACCAGAATACCGACGGTGACGAAGGGAACCAATCCCAAGAGTTTAAAGCGCACATCATGCAGAGCACGCCAAGTGGTACAGACTTCTGCATAGAGTGTCTCCAGAAGTTGCCGCTGACCATCAGTCAACTCACCATCTACGGTTTCTGCAACGGCGGGTAGGTCGGAAAAGTTGTAATGACGAAGATCCTGTTTCATTTTTTTCTCCTTCTAAATCATGATTGTTTTACCCGCCTCATGAAATCATAGCGTAGCAGAGTGAGTGGTATCAGATGGTAAATATCTGGCCCAGTGATGCAGGATAGGGGTTGTGACAATGCTATGTCTGTCCTTTAGGGAAGCTCTGAACGAATCGTTTGTCAGCGAACGTTTCCTCTCGCTTGCTTCAAAACTGCCATGAGCGAAGAAAAACAGTGCAT
>JAHXHT010000346.1 GCA_025656435.1 Candidatus Thiodiazotropha sp. (ex Gloverina cf. vestifex)
ACAGTCACAATTACGGCCATACAACCGCGCCTACGCCTATCGGGGACTAATCGCCTCGGCTTTCAGCCTTCCATGGCGATCAGCGAGGGACCGGCGGTTGCAGAGAATGGGGCAGTGATCGCCTACCCTGGGGAAAAAACGCAAATCGCACCGCCGGGATACTACCTGTTGCGTGACTTTCTCATCGACCATCGCGCCAATCCCGCCTTCGGCACTTTGGGCTTCGGTGATATGAGCCTGGAAGAGGTCATGGAGAATACCGGACTCAGCCGCGACGATGCCAAACGCGCCATCAAACGTCTCGCTTCCGAACCTTTCCTCTGGCAGGGTGACTCGGCAGGGCTGATAACCTTCCGACGAGAAGTGCAAGCGGCGAAGCTGCGGCTTCTACAGGGCGGCCATTTCATGCACCTGCTGGCAGATACAGACAAAGGTGTTGCCGTCAGGCATGTAGTTAACCACCTGAGGAGTAAAGGTAAATCAGTCACCCGGACTATCGCGCTCGGCGACAGTGATATCGACAGAGATATGCTGCTCACGGTGGACAACCCGGTTATTATCCGAAAACATGATGACTCACATCTATCACTGGCGGAACGCCCCGATGCGATCATTACCGATCAACCCGGCCCAGCAGGCTGGAACCAGGCAATCAATCAACTACTGGACCAATACGCAGATCAAGGTTCCGTGACCCATCTTTAAGGGGCATCGCCATGGCTGATTTCTTTCAGGGCAGCAACTCAACGGATCGTGCTTCTCCATACAGCAGTGACAGGTGACATCGCAGCCTTTCGTCCCGATCAGCATCTGGTCATCGCAACACCTCGCGACACCCAACCTCTTGTTTTAACTCAATCAAAAGACCCATCTTCACAATAGGCAGCATCCTTGAACCTTGTGAATTAAAGAAAATGATGGCGCAGAAAAAACAAACTTACGCTGATCGCCATGGAAGGCTGAAAGCCGAGGCGATTAGTCCCCGATAGGCGTAGGCGCGGTTGTATGGCCGTAATTGTGACTGTTAGGGAACGATGTAGGGCATACAGAGAGCGCATCCGAAACGCCGTAGAGTCATTTGCGGGAGTCATGATGGAGTAGTGCACAAGCAGCTCTGCTGCAATGTGCAATACGGAATCGTGGCGGACGCAGGACGGTCGGGGCATAACGGCTGTCGCGTTGGCGAGTCGATTTTGGGGACTCGGATGTCCCAAAATCTTTCACGAGGTAGCGACACGCTTGGTGTTTCAACATCAGAAGTTATTAGGTCAATCGAAGTCACAGGAGAGATAAAACAATGAAGATTCGGCGGAGATCATTCCTCATCGGTGCAGCGGCTGTTATGGGTGCGGTGCTGGCTTTTCCTTCATCGACATTTGCAGCCAAGCGAATCGTGTTCAGCGGCGGTCCGGCCGGCGGCACCTTTCAGGTGGTGGCGAATGCGGTGCAGGTTTACGATCCGGTAAAAGCGTCAGAAAAATTCAAGGTCAAGGCTCAATCATCAGCAGGCTCGGTAGAGAACCTGCGTAAGGTCAACAAGGGCAAAGCCCATTTCGGTGTGGTTTATTCCGGGCATGTCTATCTTGGGCGTAACGATCTTTTGAAGAACGATACAAATAAGTATGAAGACGTTATGGCCGTAGCCTATCTCTATGGTGCACCGGCACAGCTGGTCACCCATAAGGGTTCTGGTATCAAGAGCGTTAAGGATCTTGTGGGTAAGAAGGTCGGTGTCGGCAACGCCGGTTCGGGTGCCTATGCGAACTGTGAGTTGTTTTTCTCGCATATGGGTGTGTGGGACAAGATAGAGCAGAATGCCCTGGGCTATAATGATGCTGCTGCTGCATTCGGCAATAACCAGCTCGATGCCTTCTGGCTGTTCACGGCCTTTCCCAGTGGAGCGGTCATCATGGCTGCACAGTCCAACGATATCGAACTGGTCAATGTGGGTAAAGATGCGGAGGAGACTGGCTTTTTTGAGAAGTATCCCTACTTTTCCAAATTGAGTGTTCCTTCGGGTACCTATCGGGGCGTCGATAACGACAGCCCGTCATTTCAGGACTCTTCGCTATGGGTAGCCAATAAGGATGTTTCGGATGATGTGGTCTACGAAATGCTTTCCCTCGCTGATCGCCATGGAAGGCTGAAAGCCGAGGCGATTAGTCCCCGATAGGCGTAGGCGCGGTTGTATGGCCGTAATTGTGACT
>JAHXHT010000347.1 GCA_025656435.1 Candidatus Thiodiazotropha sp. (ex Gloverina cf. vestifex)
TAACGGTCGCAATTACGGCCATACAACCGCGCCTACGCCTATCGGGGACTAATCGCCTCGGCTTTCAGCCTTCCATGGCGATCAGCGATGGGAGACGGGGGATTCACAGCGCCAGATAGAGTATTGCCCCACCCAGTATCAAGCGATAGATCACGAAAGGCGTCATGCCGATGCGTTCAATGAACTGTAGGAAGAAGTGGATGCAGAGGTAGGCGGTGATGAAGGCGAGACCTGCGCCGATACCCAGGGAGAGCCAGTCGGTTTCTATTCCACTGCCGATCAGATCCAGTGTCAGCAGGCCGCCGGACATGATGATGGTGGGGATGGAGAGCAGGAAGGAGAAGCGTGAGGCCGCCTTGCGGGTCAGTCCCAGGAACAGGCCTGCGGTCATGGTGGAGCCGGAGCGGGAGGTGCCGGGAATGATGGCGATGGCCTGGAACAGGCCGACGATCACGGCATCCCACCAGTTGATGGTGTATTCGTCCCGGTTGCGTTTACCCAGTTTGTCTGCTGCCAGTAGCAGGACGCCGAAACCGATGGTGGTGATGGCGATCACCAGGGGAGATCGGAGATCGGTCTCCACCAGGGATTTCATCAGCAGCCCGAAGAGCCCCACGGGGATGGTGGCGATGAGAATCATCCAGCCCAGTCTGGACTCGCGTGAGCGGGCAGTGGGATTGACCCAGGAGCGGAAGAAGTCGCCACCGATGGAGATCACTTCGTGGCGAAAGTAGCCGATGACGGCGGCGAGGGTGCCGACATGCACGGCCACATCGAAGGCAAGACCCTGGTCGGCATAGCCCAGGACGTGGGGTGCCAGGATCAGGTGTGCCGAGCTGGAAATGGGCAGGAACTCCGTCAGACCCTGCAGTGCGGCAAGGATGAAGATCTGCAGCAATTCCATGGTGATTCTCTATCTGATAATCGAGGGATGAGACTCGCCCGGGTTGGTCGGGTGAGTCTCTCTGCCTCGGTTGACTCAGTCGTTGTTCCAGGGCGCGTCGAGCTGGCTTCTCTCCCAGGCAAGTGCGGAGCTGGCGATGGTACCCAGATCGTCATGCTTTGGTGACCAGCCGAGCACCTCGCGGACTTTGGTGGCGCCTGCGATCAGTTCGGGGGGATCGCCGGCGCGACGTTCGGCCTCGATGATGTTGAGCGGCGCACCGTTGGCTGTCTCCACCGCCTGGAGCAGTTCCCTGACGGAGTAGCCGTGACCGTAGCCACAGTTGAGGATGGCGGATTCACCGCCATTGCGCAGGTAGGTCAGTGCCTTTACGTGGGCGTTGGCCAGATCCTCGACATGGATGTAGTCACGAACGCCCGTGCCGTCTGGGGTGGGGTAGTCGGTACCGAAAATATAAACTGCATCCCGTTTACCAACTGCAGCTTCGCAGGCTACTTTGGTGATCAGTGTCGCCTCGGGTGTCGACTGGCCGATGCGTCCCTCCAGATCACAGCCGGCGACGTTGAAGTAGCGAAGTGCCACGTAGTTCATGTCGCTGGCCAGGGAGAGATCCCTGAGCATCATCTCCGACATGAGCTTTGAGGTGCCGTAGGCATTGATGGGCTGAGTCGGGGCGTCTTCGAAGGCGACACCACTTTGCGGAATGCCATAGACGGCTGCGGTAGAGGAGAAGACGAAGTTTTTCACGCCTGCCTCGGCACAGCACTCCAACAGGTTACGTGTATTGCAGGTGTTGTTGCTGTAGTACTTGAGAGGGTTCTCCACCGATTCCGGCACGATCGTGTGGGCGGCAAAATGCATCACGGTATCGATATCGTGCTCTTTGAGCACTCTGCTGACGAGTTCTCGATCACCGGTGTCGCCGATCACCAGTTCGCCAAAGAGGACAGCTTGCTTGAAACCCGTGCAGAGATTGTCGAGGGTGACGATTCGTTCACCGGCATTGCCCAGTTGCCTGGCTGTGTGACTGCCGATGTAGCCTACGCCACCGGTCACGAGTATCCCCTTCTGTGCCATTTTCGATATCCCCTTGGTTGTTCTTGATAGCAGCGGGACATAATAACGGTCACGCGCTCAGGAGTCATGTCTAATAGGGCCGAAGGGGGATGAATCGAATGAGGTTTGATCCTCACCCACGAGCGTGGACGGCCGCTGATCGCCATGGAAGGCTGAAAGCCGAGGCGATTAGTCCCCGATAGGCGTAGGCGCGGTTGTATGGCCGTAATTGTGACTGT
>JAHXHT010000348.1 GCA_025656435.1 Candidatus Thiodiazotropha sp. (ex Gloverina cf. vestifex)
AGTCACAATTACGGCCATACAACCGCGCCTACGCCTATCGGGGACTAATCGCCTCGGCTTTCAGCCTTCCATGGCGATCAGCGAATGTTGTCTCCTGGTCACTGCCCAACGTTTCGCTATCGAATGTAAGACGTCGGGGACGTCGGCAGCGGTAATTTGGCAGGTTCTACCAGCGGATCGCCTTCTGTACCACTGGAAGCAATCAGACGGTCCCTGTTATATGCCAATCGTCGCGCGAGTACTTCCGCCACCCGACGCAATATCTTTTCACCCACGGCAGGATCACGCTCAAACAGACTTAAAAAAACCGTACGCGACAGACGTAAAAAACGGCAGGGTGTCTCACATCGAACGGTCAATGTGTGACGGTACGGTGCACGAAAGACCGACCAACCGATCAACGCACCCGCCTCTCTGTCGGTGCCGACAAGCAGATCATCCATCCCAGCCACATGAATCAGAAACTGTACTTTGCCACTCAACAAAAAGAACAGGGCAATGGCGCGATCATGCTGATGCAGCAAAATTTCACCCTGAGCCAATTCGCGCACTTCCGCCCCCTCGGCAAGATGCGCCATGGCATTGGTGTCGATACCTTGAAAAAAATCGATTGCCGTGAGATCTGTTGTTTCGATCATTGTAATTGCCCTTATGCCTTGTGAGCCCTACGGCGTATAAGAGCCTGTTAACCCTCCCCTCCATTATCTATAGTAGAAATATGCGGCGACTGTTTAAACCGGAACACACCAAGCCAAGGGACTTCAATACTTTTTGGCAGGAAACCCTTGCGATACTGGACACTATCGACCCTGATCCCAAAGTCATCACACGGGAAAAGTCGGAGCAGTATCCGCATCTGCTCTTTGAAGTCATCTCATTTCGCTCCTGGGAGGGCGTTCGTGTCACAGGCCTTTTAACCCGATGGCAGGATGAGAAGGAGCGCCCGCTTATCGTCCACAGTCACGGCTATGGTGGTCAATGTCTACCACGCTGGGCCTGGGCGGAGGCCGGTGCCAACTGTTTGGGTGTGGATATCCGGGGATTTGGCCGCTCACAAGAGGCGTTGGAAAACCCATCCCGCTGGGGTTGGGTCCTGACCGGCATTCAATCACCGGAAAGTTCGGTCATCCGGGCAGCTGTTTGCGACTATATTCAGGGGGCACACGTTGCAGAGCAGTTATTGGGCCACTGCACTAACCACCGTACATTCCAGGGTGTCAGTTTTGCCGGCGCATTGGCCCTGAAGTCCGCTTCGGTGCTGAGCACTGCTGATCTGCTGGCCGTCGGCGTACCCACATTCGGTTGGACTGAGGGCCGGTATATCTTCGTCAAGTCCGGTTCCGGTGCGGAGATCAACCACTATCTGGCACACCACACTGACCACCTGGATGATGTCATGCTGGTGATGCGCTATTTTGATCCGGTAAATTTCGCCGACGAGGTTCACTGTCCGACAGTTGTGGACCTCGGGCTGAAGGATGACGTTGTACCGGCCAAAACCGTCTACGCCATCGCCAATCATCTTGCCGGACCACGAGAAATGATGGAATTTCCCGTCAGCCACACCGATTTACCTGAAGAGCGCTTATGGGATCGATTTGAGCGTTATTGGTTATCCTTAACCATCGAAGGGGTGCCGGAAGATTTTGGCAAGACAGATATTTAAACAGACTCAGCTCTGAGAAACAGAAATTTTCTCTCGACCATCACACATGCTCATATGACGGAGAGGTCATGAATTGGAAACAGGCGTATCGATCCTTCTATTATCAAGGCGCACCTGAACCTGCCGACCTAGAATTGTGCCATGACGAGACTGTCATGTTGACAATAGATGTTCAGAATACTTATCTGAAACCCGCCGACGATCCTGCTGAGCAGGCTCGCTGGGCGCCTTTTCAGAAACGCATGCGGGAAATCGTCATACCCGCCACACATGATCTACAGGACCGTTTCCGCCAAAATGGTATGGATGTCCTTCATGCACGCATCGCCTGCCTGCTTGAGGATGGCCGGGATCGTTCACTGAGCCAGAAGAAACCGGGGTGGAACTATCTCCTTCTGCCTAGGGAAGCTCTGAACAAATCCATCGATTGAGGGATAATGGTGCACATTCTAGGCCAATCATTATATAGACCCCATGAAGCAAACAACTTTCGCCTCACTGAACTACA
>JAHXHT010000349.1 GCA_025656435.1 Candidatus Thiodiazotropha sp. (ex Gloverina cf. vestifex)
TCCCTAACGGTCGCAATTACGGCCATACAACCGCGCCTACGCCTATCGGGGACTAATCGCCTCGGCTTTCAGCCTTCCATGGCGATCAGCGGTCGCATCATAAGCGATGAAATTATCCGGTGCTGCCGGGCCATTGACGATGTCGAAGCCGCCCGCCGCAGCGTTATAGACCAACTGCATATCCGCCGCCAGGGGCAATCCGGTGATGCTGCTGCTGGCCGGCTGGGTAATCGTAGCATCCCCGGTATTCAGGGCATTCCCCGCGGCATCCATCGCCGGTCGAAGCTGTAACGGACTGGCTGCCGCCAAGCGGCGTGAATCACTGATCAGCAGATCGAGACTCGCAGAGGCGTTACGGGTGGGCTGGATCAGGAAGGTGTCACCGGCAACCGCTCCCGCCGCATTGATGTTGATGTCTAGCCCGTCTACCGTATTCAGCCCTGCCGCAAGCGTCTGGGTCGATCCATCGGAGAGATTCTCCAGGATAAAATCCGTACCGTCATAGAGCAGCTGATAGTCGTTAGCGGTGAGATTGCCGATATCATCGTATGTCACTGTGATCGAACTGCCGTTGCCGGGTGGCTCCAGCACATCGACCGTTCCCGAAGTGAAGAGCGCGGTACCGGCCAACCCATCCAGATCGAGTCCCAACTGATGTTGTGCATTGAGGTCGTTGGCAAGTCCCAGAGCGACCAGACCGACTTGGTTCTGTGCCGGATCCAGTATCTCCTCACGATACCTGAGCAAGCCGCCAATCTTGCCGCCGCTGATCTGATCGGTGACGATCTGTGTGCCGAAGGGGAAATTAAAGGCAATCTCAAGATGTGTAGGATCGAGTGCAGAGGGTTGGGTCGTCATCGTGGCGGCATCATAGGCCATCACCAATGGCTGCCCCTTGCCGATAAAGACGTTGTAGGCGCCATCGCTCTGTTGCAACACCTGAATGTCGACCAACTCGGAGAGGTCATTGACCAGCTGATCCCGCTTGTCGAGTAGGTCATTGGGTGCGCTGCCGTAGGCAATCTTGATGTCATTGTTAATCGTTGCGATGTCTTCAGCCAGACGATTGATCTCAGTGATGGATGAATTGATCTGCTCGCTGAGGGTGTTCCGCGCTGACTCGAACTGCCGGTCGAAATAGTGAAAACGATCGACCATCGATTCACCTTCCGCCAACACCAGCTGACGCGCTGACACCGAGGCAGGATCATCCTGCCAGCGCCTGTAACGCATTGAAAAAGTTCTGCACGGTAGGCTGGAGGCCCACATCCGGATCGGCCACCAGATCATCCAGCTGGCGGGCACCGTTGAAATAGGCCTGTAATTCCGATGTCACCGACTGACTGGCACGAACTTGTGAAGAGATAAATTGATCGTACTGACGCGTGACAGCAGAGGTCTCCACCCCATTTCCCAGATAACCAATACCTGTGAAGTCAGGTTGTCGTGTGACAAAGTCCACCCGCTGACGGCTGTAACCCTCAGTATTGACGTTGGCGATGTTGTGTCCGGTGGTATCCAGCGCCTGCCGGTTGGCAGTGAGGGCCGAGACACCGATGGATAATATGCTCACTTGGTTTGCCTCTCGCTATCCCTTGTTTATCGGCCGCCAGGAAGGCGCCTTGAATGACGCCAGGGCCGTCTGCATCTCAGACCCCTGCATCACTTGCATGATTTTATCCGCGTAGGCCGGGTCGGTGGCGTAACCGGCATCCTGCAGAGATCTGAAATAGTTGCCAGGATCTTCAGCATTCGTCAAAGCCTCTGCATAACGGGGCGTGGCCTTCAGAAACGCCACATAATCCTGAAAGCTCTGTTCGAAAGATGCGTAAGTACGAAAGTGCTCCCGCTTGCGGACCGCGACACCATCTTCGTACTCCAGCGTCTCTTTTTTCACCTGCCCACCATCCCAGCGTTGATCCGCCTTGATGCCGAACAGGTTGTGACTGCTTTGTCCATTACCAGACTGCATGACGGCACTGCCCCAGCCGGTTTCCAGAGCAGCCTGGGCCAATAGGGCTTCAGGTGGCAGGCCGAGCTCCGCTGCGGACCAGAGTCCCTGTACAAAGTTCTCAGGAGAATCGCAAGCGTGTCGCTACCTCGTGAAAGATTTTGGGACATCCGAGTCCCCAAAATCGACTCGCCAACGCGACAGCCGTTATGCCCCGACC
>JAHXHT010000350.1 GCA_025656435.1 Candidatus Thiodiazotropha sp. (ex Gloverina cf. vestifex)
GTTGTTTGCTTCATGGGGTCTATATAATGATTGGCCTAGAATGTGCACCATTATCCCTCAATCGATGGATTCGTTCAGAGCTTCCTTAGGTGTGAGCCACAATGATGGCACGCTTTGGCGCCGGGTGACCCTCAACAGTTTGTGCCGGTTGCAAAGGATCAAGATAGTCTGCCAGTGATTCGAATCTCATCCACTCTGTCGCTCGTTGCTCCTCCACAGAAGTCGTTGTGACATCGATCAGTCTGACATCCCCGAAGCCGGCGCGGGATAGCCAGGAGATAAGGGTGGCGGGGGATGGAATAAACCAGACATTGCGCATTTTGGCATAGCGACCTTCAGGTACCAGCACCTCACCGGGGCCGCCCTCGATTACCAGAGTTTCGAGCACCAGCTCTCCGCCTTTTCGCAGGCAGCCCTTGAGTTCCGACAAGTGGGAAAAAGGTGAGCGCCGATGGTGGAAGACACCCATGGAAAAAACCGTATCGAAGGCCTGTAGATTGGGGGGTATGTCCTCGATACCCAACGGTAGCAAATGTACCGGATGTTGCTTTCCCAGAAAGTGACGTAGCGCCTCGAACTGGTAGAGAAAAAGCTGGGTGGGATCGATACCGATCACAAGCCTGGCACCCTCTCCTGCCATACGCAAAGCGTAGTAACCGTTGCCACACCCCACATCGAGTATCAGACGATTATGCAACGGCTGAATATGCGGTTGCAGCCTCTCCCATTTCCGATCGGAGCGCCATTCGGTATCGATGTGTAGACCACAAATCTCAAATGGTCCTTTACGCCAGGGATGTAGACACATCAGCTGCTGTCGAATTTGTTCTCTGGCCTGGTCGTCACAATCTGCAGCCTGACCGGCACGTATGCATGGCGAGCTCAGTGAGGTTGTCGAAGTCACCAACTCCGGTAGTTGTGAGATAGCTTCCTGCCAGGCAGGTATATCCCCATGAGGCCCCTCTCGCCATACCCTCTCGATCTGTTGGGGTAAAACCTCCAGCCAGCGGGCCAGTGGTGTCTCCATCAACGCTTCGGTCCAGGACCAGTCGCTATTCATTTGACCGCCAACAGGGAGACGAAATTAAAACACTGAAACCAGACCTCCACTGTCTTGAAACCCACATCACGTAAACGCGTTTGGTGGGTGGACAGGGTCTCCGGCAACAGCACTTTTTTCAATGCGGTACACTTCTGACTAATCTCCAGCTCGGAATAACCTTGTGTCTTTTTGAAACTGTGATGCATATCGGTGAAGAGCTGCTGTGCCGTCTCAGTGGGTAGCGCGATCTTTTCAGACAAGATGAGGGCACCACCCGGCTGCATACCCTCATATATCGATGTAAGAAGCTGACTGCGCTTTTCAACGGGAATGAACTGCAGGGTAAAATTAAGTACCACCATAGATGCCGATGTGATGCCGATATTCTTAATATCAGCGCAGACAAACTCAATAGCTGAGGGTTCGCCCGTCTGGAACAGGTAACGCTTTGCCCGCTGCACCATGGCAGGCGAATTATCAACCGCAATGATCCGACAGACGGTCTCCCCTCTTCCCCGGTTAATTGCCAGTGCGGCAGCACCCAGGGAGCAACCGAGATCATAACAGTGGGAATCCTGGGTAACACATCGAGCCGCCAAAGTACCGATCATATTGATAGTAGTGGTATATCCGGGTACCGATCGCTGGATCATATCCGGAAAGACCTCAGCCACACGTTCATCAAAGACGAAGTCTGCGACCACCTCACGATGACGGGTATAGAGTCTGTCTTTGTCTGGATTATCAGTCATGTGTTATTGGCGGATGCGTATAGTCCTGAACCCGGCATATTAGGTTGCCGGGATAAAAGTGATTACCATAGGATGGTATTCAAGGTTGCACAGTCTATCAGACATCAACCCGGAGGAGACGTTCCTGTATGGGACTATTCGATTTCCTGTTTAGCAAGAAGACAAAAAAACGCATGGTCGCCAAAGAGATCGGCCTCGAGAGTGGCCTGTTTGTCATGTGCCCGGTCTGCCACGATGTCACTGAGGCGGAAAATCCCTCTGCGTTTCGACCGGCCACGGAATCCAAGCGTGTCGCTACCTCGTGAAAGATTTTGGGACATCCGAGTCCCCAAAATCGACTCGCCAACGCGACAGCCGTTATGCCCCGACCG
>JAHXHT010000351.1:0-1784 GCA_025656435.1 Candidatus Thiodiazotropha sp. (ex Gloverina cf. vestifex)
GGTCGGGGCATAACGGCTGTCGCGTTGGCGAGTCGATTTTGGGGACTCGGATGTCCCAAAATCTTTCACGAGGTAGCGACACGCTTGTACCGGGATGTCTTCCAACAACTCCATCACAACACGATCTTTCTGCTGCACGAGCGGGTGATCGCAGGCGATCAGGTTTCTTGTCAGGTTGATGAAGATGCGTGAATCGCCGGCAATCCGTTCCAGGCCGATCTCTATGAAGGTGTTGAGGAGGACCTCGGAAGTGGCGCCATCGCCGTCCAGCAGTGCTTTGAGACCCGCGTTGTCCGAATCAGCTGAGCGGAATAGCAATTCATAGGCAAAAAGTTTGCCTTTTCGATCGTAGATGGCCTGCCTGCCAAGGTAGATGTCCTTCATGGTTATTCTATTTGTGGTTCCGTCTGCGGCTATCCAATCATTAATAGCGGCGATCAGTCAGAATAATTGATATCACGCAGCGGCAGAAATAAAAAACCCGCCTTTCGGCGGGTTTTCCAGGGATGCACTGAAGGAGATCTATTTGATCTTCGATTCCTTATACATCACATGTTTGCGAACCTTCGGGTCGAACTTCTTGATTTCCATCTTACCCGGCTGATTCCGTTTGTTCTTGGTGGTGGTGTAGAAGTGTCCAGTACCGGCGCTGGAGACGAGTTTGATTTTATCACGCATGGCTCAGTACTCCTGAATTAGACTTTTTCGCCGCGGGCGCGCATCTCGGCCAGGACTGTATCTATGCCCTTCTTATCGATAATGCGCATACCTTTAGATGTTAGACGCAGACGCACCCAACGGTTTTCGCTCTCGACCCAGAACCTGTGACTATGCAGGTTGGGGAGAAAACGGCGTTTGGTTTTATTGTGCGCATGGGAAACGTTGTTTCCCGAGACCGGGCGCTTGCCGGTTACCTGGCAGACTTTTGACATGGCCAAAACCTCAAAAAAATGTGATCCCTGGGGGCGAAAGGCGCGTATTTATATCAGAGTGGGCCCGCGGAGGCAAGTTGGGGTTGCCTAATATGTGGCTAAATCATCTCCCTTTCAGCCAGGGAGACCGGTTCGCCCTCACCGATCACGATGTGGTCGAGTACGCGGATATCCACCAGCGCCAGGGCCTGCTTCAGGTGTGCGGTGATCTGTCGATCCGCCTGGCTCGGCTCGGCAACACCTGAAGGGTGATTGTGTGCGAGGATCAAGGCGGCGGCATTATGTTCCAGTGAGCGTTTGACGACTTCTCTGGGATGGACGCTGGCACCGTCGATGGTGCCACGGAATAGCTCCTCGAAACAGATTACCCGGTGCCTGTTGTCGAGAAAGAGACAGGAGAAGACCTCATAGGGGTAGTGCCTGAGTTTTGCTTGAAGATAACTGCGGGTCTCCTGTGGATTGGAAAGGGTGTCAGTTTGTATGAGCTGTTCCTGTAGATAGCGACGCGACATCTCGAGAATAGCCTGTAGTTGGGCGAACTTTGCCAGCCCAAGTCCCTGGCAGAAGCGTTGCTGGTCTGCAGCCAGGAGCTGCCTCAGGCCACCGAACTCATTCAGTAGGCTACGTGCCAGATCGACCGCCGTCTGACCTGCAACCCCGGTGCGCAGGAATATGGCCAGCAGTTCCGCATCCGAGAGTGAGGCAGTACCACGTTGCAGTAACTTTTCTCTAGGTCGTTCCTCAATGGGCCAGTCAGTAATCGGCATACAGAGAGCGCATCCGAAACGCCGTAGAGTCATTTGCGGGAGTCATGATGGAGTAGTGCACAAGCAGCTCTGCTGCAATGTGCAA
>JAHXHT010000351.1:1794-2100 GCA_025656435.1 Candidatus Thiodiazotropha sp. (ex Gloverina cf. vestifex)
GGTCGGGGCATAACGGCTGTCGCGTTGGCGAGTCGATTTTGGGGACTCGGATGTCCCAAAATCTTTCACGAGGTAGCGACACGCTTGGTCCTGTGTGGTTGAGGGCTCATGCTACCCTGGATTATCTAGGATGACGATAGCGGAGTATGAAGTCGTAAATGCGAGATAGACACCAAGCGGTATAACTGTTGTGACGGACGTGGTATGTATTAATAAGGGTCTTAGGAAGCTAAGCGAGTCCAATCGGCCTCTCTCGAAGCAGTTTTAGAACGAGTACATAGACATTATCACGCCGATGGTTAAAAC
>JAHXHT010000352.1 GCA_025656435.1 Candidatus Thiodiazotropha sp. (ex Gloverina cf. vestifex)
GGGAGTCATGATGGAGTAGTGCACAAGCAGCTATGCTGCAATGTGCAATACGGAATCGTGGCGGACGCAGGACGGTCGGGGCATAACGGCCGTCGCGTTGGCGAGTCGACTTTGGGGACTCGGATGTCCCAAAATCTTTCACGAGGTAGCGACACGCTTGCAGTGACCCCGGTAAAACCGGGGTTTTTCTTTTTCTGGCATACATAATAAAGAGGTACAAACCTCAATCATTAGCATGAACAACGGCTAATGATGGCTCCATACCCACTGCCTGATCGAATATTATTATCTCTGTATCTACCAGACTGGTTGACCCCGCTGCCACCTTCAATGAAAATCCACCCTACTGCTGAGGGCAGATAAACAATAACCAGGGGTAGTCTGCTGTGAGAATTTTCTTTTCTTCGATACTTTGCCTGTTTTCCCCAGCCGCCGTGTTCGCTTCCGGCTCAGGCGGAGATCATCTGGATCTGACCAACCACTGGGTCGGCTTTACCGCCATCGCAATCTTCGCTGTCGCCTATCTGCTGGTAATGGCAGAGGAATTCACGCACCTGCGAAAATCGAAGCCCGTGATTCTCGCTGCGGGCCTGATCTGGGGATTGGTCGCCTGGTATTATCAGACCCACGACATGCCCCATGCCGCAGAAGAGATGGTGCGTCATAACTTGCTGGAATATGCCGAGTTGATGCTCTTCCTGCTGGTGGCGATGACCTATATCAACGCCATGGATGAACGCAACGTCTTCGAAAAACTCCGTTCATGGTTGGTAGCCAAGGGGTTCGGCTTCCGTCAGCTCTTCTGGATCACCGGCGTGCTCGCCTTCTTCATCTCACCCGTCGCCGATAATCTGACCACTGCGCTACTTATGTGTGCGGTGGTACTGGCAGTTGGTGGCAGCAATACCAAGTTCGTCCTGATCGCCTGTATCAATATCGTCGTTGCCGCCAATGCGGGAGGTGCCTTCAGCCCCTTTGGTGATATCACCACCCTGATGGTATGGCAGAAAAGCATTGTAACCGTGCAGGGCCCGGTGGATTTCTGGGCATTTTTCGCGCTATTCATACCTTCACTGGTCAACTGGGTGATGCCCGCCGCTATCATGCATTTTGCAGTACCCGACGAAAAACCGGAGGGTGGCGGAGAAAGTGTCGAGATGAAGCGTGGCGCCAAGCGTATCATTGTCCTGTTTCTGGCCACCATCGTGACCGCAGTCAGCTTTCACAACTTCCTGGGAATGCCACCTGTGGTCGGCATGCTGACCGGCCTCTCCTACCTGCAGTTCTTCGGCTTCTACCTGAAAAAAACCTACAGCAAGGACCACCCACACCTCAGCGATAAGGACAAGACCGAGATAGAACATGATGGACAGATGGGCGACATGATCTCCTTCGATGTCTTCAATAAGGTGGCCAGAGCGGAGTGGGACACCCTGCTCTTCTTCTATGGTGTAGTACTCTGTGTAGGCGGTCTGGGCTTCATCGGCTATCTCGCGCTTGCCTCCGAGGTCATGTATACCCAGTGGGGTGCTGCCCTGGAGCTTTCCGCCAGCATGAATGCCACACCGGCGAATATCATGGTGGGCGTGTTCTCTGCCATTGTCGATAACATTCCAGTCATGTTCGCGGTGCTGACTATGATGCCGGACATGTCCATGGGGCAGTGGCTGCTGGTAACCCTGACAGCCGGTGTGGGCGGCTCCATGCTCTCTATCGGATCTGCTGCCGGCGTTGCCCTGATGGGGCAGGCGAGGGGGAAATATACCTTCTTCGGGCATCTGAAGTGGATGCCGGTTATCGCGCTGGGGTATATCGCCAGTATCTTCGTCCACTTCTGGGTCAATGCAGGTAGTTTCTGAGTCAACATGAGGGTGTCTGTTTGCCACCCTCTACTCGGATATTTCCGCCATTCTTGTATTGATAGGTGAAAGACGATTGACAGTCAAAAGCGAGCCATCGAAATGAGATGAACAAGCGGCTTCTGACAGTTGCGCTCGCTGATCGCCATGGAAGGCTGAAAGCCGAGGCGATTAGTCCCCGATAGGCGTAGGCGCGGTTGTATGGCCGTAATTGTGACTGTT
>JAHXHT010000353.1 GCA_025656435.1 Candidatus Thiodiazotropha sp. (ex Gloverina cf. vestifex)
ATGCACTGTTTTTCTTCGCTCATGGCAGTTTTGAAGCAAGCGAGAGGAAACGTTCGCTGACAAACGATTCGTTCAGAGCTTCCCTAGTGATTGGTTCATCGCAGGTGGTATTGGTTCCCCATTCTTGAATCCAACCCATGTTATGCAATGAGATAAAGACGGAGTCGCCCGGATGACAGACAAAGAACAGAGGTTGAACGGTAAATGCGCCTTGATCACCGGAGCAGCACACCGCATCGGTGCGGCCATTGCGCGTCAGCTACACGCCGAGGGTATGGACATCCTGATCCACTATCGCCACTCGGTAACACCCGCTCAGGCGTTGCAAGAAGAATTGGAAAACCGCCGGGCCTCTTCTGTCGGCCTGATCCAGGCAGATCTGCACGACAGCCGTTGCTATCAGCAAATGATCGATGTTGCCATTGAGTTTAGCGGACGCCTCGATCTCCTGGTCAACAATGCCTCCAGTTTCTACCCGACCCCCATAGAGACTGCCACCGAAAATGATTGGAATGACCTGATTGGCAGCAATCTCAAGGCCCCATTTTTTCTCTCGCAGGCCGCGGCCCCCGCACTGCAGGAACACAATGGCGCTATCATCAATCTGATCGACATCCATGCAGAACGGCCACTGAAAAATCACCCCATCTACTCCATCGCCAAGGCGGGTAACGCCATGCTGGTGAAATCCCTGGCTCGCGAACTGGGTCCAGACATACGCGTCAATGGTATCGCCCCTGGGGCCATCCTCTGGCCTGAACAGGGCCTGAGCGATGCCGCCCGTGAGGAGATCCTCGACCGCACTGCACTGAAACGACCCGGTACGCCGGAGGATATCGCCAACACTCTGCTCTTCCTGCTACGGGATGCGCCCTATATCACCGGACAGATCCTCTCTGTCGACGGTGGCCGCACCTTGCAGCAATAGCCATGAATCAAGACGACACGTCCATCAACAAAACCGGCGACCAGAGCTCCCCCTATCCGGTCAGCCGACTGACCCCCGCCTTCGGTCTGGTCGATCTGGCTCGCGAGATTGCCGAAGCGGATGAAATGCTCGCCAACCGGGCCGGCGCACAACTTCAAGTCATCGCTCAACAGGTGAACCAACTACAGGCTCAGGCCCGGGAGATCCTGCAGCAGACCCAACGGGATCAACAACTGCATCGTGCCCGCTGCAACTTCCAGAAAAAGCCGGGGCAGATCTACCACCTCTACCAGAATCAGCGGCAGGAGCCGATCCTCTCCCTGCTCTCGCCGGACGACTGGCATGGTAAACCGCCCAATCAATTCGTCGGCAGCTTCCGGCTCGAGAGCGACAGATCCTGGACACCACTGGAAAAGATCCGGCAACAGCAGGATAACGATCCCATGAAAACCGTCCAGGCATTGCTGGCATCGAACAGGGACAATCCAACATCTGAATGATAAGCCGCTGAATCGGCTACACTTGATAGTGATTCCATTCTGGATCAGACAACGTAGTGAGCCACAACAAGAAGTGAGAAACCATGGCTGAAGTAACCTCAGGTCTGACGTTCAGACAAAGTGTCGATCACATGGTCGATCGAGCCCTCACACTGATGGATCTGGACCCCGGTATCGCCAACGCAATCAAATGCTGTACCTCGGTGTTGCAGGTCAGCTTCCCGGTAGAAATCCGCGGCAAAGTCGAACTGTTCACCGGCTGGCGCGCAGTCCACAGCATCCACCGCCTCCCCGCCAAGGGAGGACTGCGCTACTCGGAATCGGTAGACCAACAGGAGGTAGAAGCCCTGGCCGCACTGATGACCTATAAGTGCGCCATCGTCGATGTCCCCTTCGGCGGATCCAAAGGCGGGCTCTACATCAATCCCGACAACTACTCCCGCGACGAACTGAAACTGATTACCCGGCGCTTCGCCCGCGAACTGGCCGCCGCCGGCTTTCTCAATCCCGCCACCAACGTACCGGCACCCGACATGGGCACCGGCCAGCGCGAAATGGCCTGGCAAGCGTGTCGCTACCTCGTGAAAGATTTTGGGACATCCGAGTCCCCAAAATCGACTCGCCAACGCGACAGCCGTTATGCCCCGACCG
>JAHXHT010000354.1 GCA_025656435.1 Candidatus Thiodiazotropha sp. (ex Gloverina cf. vestifex)
GTCGGGGCATAACGGCTGTCGCGTTGGCGAGTCGATTTTGGGGACTCGGATGTCCCAAAATCTTTCACGAGGTAGCGACACGCTTGTAATAGTTGATTTCGTACGGGCAGATAAATCTGCGCTATAGAATAATTATAGCTACACGATATGGTGCGGTTATCGTCTACCCAATCGGAGGCATGCCATGGGTATTTCTTACACAGTTAAGAGCCGTCTTGAAGGGCAATCGATTAACTATGAGCTGATACCTCATGCTCATACCCGGACAAGTAAAGAGAGTGCGGGCGCCGCTCATGTGCCTACTGACCACCTGGCCAAAGCGGTCATTGTGAAGGAGGATGAAAATTACATAATGGTTGTCGTGCCATCGGACTACCATGTGCATTTGGGTAAGCTGCACCATCTACTGGGGCGGAATGTGGGCTTGGCGACCGAGCAGGAGCTGGTCTCACTCTTTCCTGATTGTGAGGGTGGGGCAATTCCACCTCTGGGGGCTGCTTTTCAACTGAATACCCTGGTGGATTCAAGCCTGTTTTATCAACCGGTTATTTACTTTGAGTCTGGTGATCATGAGCATCTTGTTAAAGTGACTGGAGAGCAGTTCTCCATGTTGTTGGGAGATGCAGAGCGTGTGAACGTGGCGACTCATCACTGATTGCGTGGGATGAAACCCCTATACTACCAAAAGGTAGATGCTATAGGATCTGGTGGAGTAATCATTCCGCTAGTATGTGAATCCATGCTGGTGTGGTGATTTCTTTAATAATAGAGAAAAACTACCACTCTGACTTTAAGCCGTCACCCTTATGGAGACATACAGAGCCTATCTCCAGTCGATTAAGGATCGACATCATAGCCTGGAAGAACGTATTCAGGGTACGGTTAGTTCGCGCGTGATTGCCGAGTTTGTCGGTACCAGTGCGCTGTTCCCTGTTCTTGACGCTATTCGTTCGATCACCATCGATGGGGTACATGTCTACCTCAGTGAACCCGCTCACTATATGCTTTTTTTTGCGGCATTTATGCAAGCATGGTATCTCGGTACTGCAAACTCTTCCTCATGGAAGACTGTCTTTACAGGCAGCCTGTTGGGTTTCGGAATCTATGCGCCAATGGATATATTGTTTGAAGGCTTGGCGTTTTTCTACCAGCCATACCATATGTTATTTGGTGCATACAGCTTGATGATTGCAGGGCTACGGGCATTACAAGTCGTCACACGCGGCGTGGAATTTCTGCAGACGGCAACAACCTTGCTGCTGAACATCGGAAAATTACTGTTGTTCCCTGCAATGTACATCATCATCGATCAGAATCTTAAAGGTCTGCATCTATTGAATGGCCAAGTCTGGCCAAGTTTTATGGATACGAATACGCATGTCTACTTTTTTTATGGTGCGGTGTTTGTAGGTATACTGCTTGGCTTTGCTGAATCCCAACGTATTCATTACGCCCATTACCTGCGTTATCTGGTAGAAAGACTGAAGCAGTATTCCGAGTGGAGTCTTGGTAAAGAGTTGATCAACAATGCTATTGATGACCCCAGTTCATTGGGATTACGTCGAGTTGAGCGAAGCATTCTTTTTCTGGATATCAGGGAGTTCACCGCCTGGGCTGAGCAGGCTGATCCACAGCAAGTGGTAGATATGCTTAACAGATACTACAGTGTGTCTGAAGCTATCATAAGCGATTACCATGGACATAAACCAAATTTTACTGCCGATGAGGTGATGACTCACTTTGTGACCGCTGATGTTGCGGTTCAAACGGCTCTGGAATTACAGATTAAACTGCAGGAAATATTGAACACACACTCACTCACTGTGGGTATCGGTCTGCATACTGGGGAAGTCATTGAAGGTTTGGTCGGCTCTGACAGTACTCGGAAATATGACATCATCGGTGACGCAGTCAATACGGCGAAAAGGTTAGAGTCATCTGCAGGCAAGGGAGAGATTGTTATGTCGGATGCGACTTACAAGACGCTGTGGTAATCCCCCCAAAAAATAACGGGGTTCAAAAGTAGAATTTTCCATTTATTATTACGAAAATGAGAATCTACAATGAAGAAGTCCCGC
>JAHXHT010000355.1 GCA_025656435.1 Candidatus Thiodiazotropha sp. (ex Gloverina cf. vestifex)
GGACGGTCGGGGCATAATGGCTGTCGCGTTGGCGAGTCGATCTTGGGGACTCGGATGTCCCAAAATCTTTCACGAGGTAGCGACACGCTTGCAAATTATAACTATAACTTCCAGTACAACACTTCGGGCGCTTACAGTGCCTCACTGCAAGGTGCCGTAGCCAGTACGCAGATCAACGGTTCCGTATCCTTTACAACGATCACACCCTTCACTGGGAATGATTTTATCGGTACAGGTGAACCAACCGCTGGAGAGTTGCACATCACAACCAGTGCAGACAGCTCTCAGGCCTGGCTAACCGCACAACCGGACGGAATCAATGTCCAGGTCGATATCGACTCTGATGGCGATAACAATATCGACAGCACAGTCATGACCACTTGGGCGGAGTTGGAGGGTCTCTAACCTCCTCTGCACGTACTATTGAGAGCCAGGGCCGATATGAAGTTTTTTCTTTCGGCCCTGCTGATGATGACTTGCCCGCTGGCCCTGCCAGCCAGTGACGATATCTTCTTTGACTCGGCATGGCTTGGACTGTCTGTACTCGATTTCGACTACGAGGAATTCGACGACCGGGGTATCAGCCTGGACCGGGAACGGGGACTACTGCCCGGATTGAATGCAGGTGTTAATGCGCAGCGTGGTGAATGGCTCTTCGAGACTCGCTTGCTTTGGTTATCCGGCAATGTCGACTATACCTCAGCTACTGCTGCTAGCCGAACGGATGAGGACATTCTCAATCTCGAGCTGACTACAGGATATAGAATCCAGACAACTAAGGAGCAGCAGTTCTACCTGGTTGCCGGTGCAGGTTACCGCAAATGGTGGCGGAATATACATTCAACAGCCACAGCGAGTGGGCTGGATGAGACCTATGACTGGAGTTATGGTTTGCTCGGACTTCGCGGTGAACAGACACTCAACAACCAAACCCAACTGGTTGCTGATCTCCAACTTACCAGAACTATCAATCCTGGTATAAACGTACACTTCATCAGCAACTTCAACGATGTCTCGCTTAACCTGCAGGAAGAGACGGGGTATAGATTCCGCCTCACACTGAACAGACAAGTGGGAGAATCAACAAGTTTTTGGGTAGCCCCCTGGTATGAATACTGGAAACTCGGTCGTAGTAACAATACGGCACTGTATAGCAATCAAATACAAATCGGATCCGTATTTGAACCTCGTAGCGAGACGAGAAATTTCGGAATTAATCTCGGTGTGAGGTGGCGATTTGGAAACAATTCATCAGCTCAATTCTGACGATCAATATCAAACATACTCGCGGTATGATTATAAGTTACCATCAGAAGCCTCCCGCTGCTCATCATCCAATGCATTGGCGAGATAGGCCAGCGAAACGCCCAGCTTTCGCGTCCACTCCAGTTCGATTCTCCAGACCTGCTCCGGAGAAGACCATACATGTTTGAGCTCTCCCTCTCCCCGACGGACGGCACCGATTCTAGATGCTTTCGTCCGTGCATAGGCCGGGTAATGGCTGTGATCACGGTAAGCGCCATACTTTGCCTCAAGTCGTTCTTTTAATTTCTTTAGGGTGCCCTGGCTCGCAGGGTCATAGGTGTGCAGTACCTTGTATATTTGCCCTTTAAATGCCATGACATAGGTACGTTCTCGTCCGTTCTGATAGACGACCGCTGAACGATCACCCTGTTTCTGTGCCGGTACACCCGCCGGGTACTGTCGCTGGAGTTGCTGTATGCTGCCGCCAAGACAATAACTGCCGAAGGCCTGCTTAAGACAACCGGTGTCTGAACGGGCAGCCCATGAAACACAGAGGAGGAGGAATAAAAACAATCCCGTCTGGCGCAGTGGCATTTTGCTCTCCTGTTATCGTTATTCGTCAAACGCAGCAGGTGCAATCGTCTTGATAAATTCCATCAGCTGCCGGTAATGACTGCCCTTCCAGTAGATTTTTGCGCAATCGCTGCAGCGCCAGAATTCAGTCGCTGATCGCCATGGAAGGCTGAAAGCCGAGGCGATTAGTCCCCGATAGGCGTAGGCGCGGTTGTATGGCCGTAATTGTGACTGT
>JAHXHT010000356.1 GCA_025656435.1 Candidatus Thiodiazotropha sp. (ex Gloverina cf. vestifex)
AATGCACTGTTTTTCTTCGCTCATGGCAGTTTTGAAGCAAGCGAGAGGAAACGTTCGCTGACAAACGATTCGTTCAGAGCTTCCCTAAGCACGCACTGTTCGTCTACATAGTCGTCTTCCCGACAAAGCCAAAACCCAATACGCCAGCCATGCCATCTCCCAATCTTCAACAATCTTTCTCAATTGACCGCCGTCTCTGCATTGCCCCCATGCTGGACTGGACCGACCGGCACTGTCGCTACTTCCTGCGCCTGATCTCTAAACATGCGGTGCTCTACACCGAGATGGTCACCACCGGCGCCATCCTTCACGGCAACCGTGAACGATTCCTCGACTTTGACCCAAGCGAGCACCCGTTGGCCCTACAATTGGGTGGCAGCGAACCGGACGATCTCGCCCAGTGCGCCAAGCTTGGAGAGGTGTGGGGTTATGACGAAATCAACCTTAACGTGGGTTGTCCCTCCGACCGGGTCCAGTCAGGTCGTTTCGGTGCCTGTCTGATGATCACGCCGCAACTGGTTGCCGATTGCATCAAAGCGATGAGGGATAGCATCGATATTGACGTCACAGTTAAGCACCGCATCGGTGTTGACGAGAGAGACAGCTATGATGAACTCTGCGAATTCATCGGCACAGTCGCCGAAGCGGGTTGCAGCACCTTCATCGTCCATGCCCGCAAAGCCTGGCTACAGGGACTCAGTCCAAAAGAGAACCGGGAGATTCCACCGCTCTCCTATGAAACGGTCCACCGTCTCAAACAGGATCACCCCCAACTCGAATTCATCATCAACGGTGGCATCACGAGCCTCAATCAAGCCAAAGAGCAACTCCAACAGCTTGATGGCGTTATGATCGGAAGAGAGGCGTATCACAACCCCTGGATACTGTCGGATGCTGATAGATTAATCTTTGGTGATACACGGTTTTTGCTAGATCGGCATCAAATTGTCGACTCATTGATTCCCTATGTAGAAAAGGAGCTATCGCAGGGAACCCCCATCAACCGGATCACACGCCACATTCTGGGACTGTTTCAGGGACGTCCTGGCGCGAGAAAATGGCGCAGGATGATTAGTGAAGAATCACACAAGGCAGGTACTGATTGCCAACTGATAATTCAGGCTGCCGCTCAGGTGATTAGAGAGCCAGTATAGATTCCAATTGTCAACTGTACATCGAATTAAAAGAGCTCTCACACGATCTTCAACAAGCCAACTCCGTGTCAAAAGCACCAACTGCGTATCTCGCAGTTTGTGACATTGAGCGAATGGAACCCTAACATGTTTTTCACATTCTTCTCTCTAGTTACCTTGTGTCTTCAATCGGTATAACGGCAGATAAGATTCAACAACAGGGGTCAAAGTCGCAAGGCTTTGGCCCTTTTTTGTCAACTACGGGGTTATTTGAGACGGGATTGGTAAAAACCGGTTCGGGCGTAAGATCCGTGAGATGGGCCGACAAAGATAGGGTAGATGGCCTGGCGCGATGAATTAATGCTCAAGCCGATCAAAAAAAACGGCGCCGGGAGGCGCCGTAAAAGGGGGAATGTCAGTTGTGTCTGCCGCTTACTGGCGAATTCCCTCCAGGGAGAGTTCGAGCTGTACCTTGCGGGACGCCGGTCCCAGGTCGAAGGGGATGCCGTAGTCGGCCAGGGCGATCTCGGTGGTGCCGAAGAAGCCGCGGCGGTAACCACCCCAGGGGTCATTGCCATGGCCAATCTTCTCCGTTTGGATTACCACCGGCTTGGTCACGCCGCGCAGACTCAGGTTGCCTTTTAACACACCTTTACCGTCTGCCGACTCCTCGTAGCTAGTAGAGACGAAGCCCGCTTTGGGGGATTTCGACGCATGAAAGAACTCGTCGCTACGAAGATGCTTGTCCCGCTCCGCATGGTTGCTGTCGACACTGGCGGGATCGATATCCACACTGATCTTTGCCGCCGACGGGTTCTTTTCGTCATAGGTGAACAAGCGTGTCGCTACCTCGTGAAAGATTTTGGGACATCCGAGTCCCCAAAATCGACTCGCCAACGCGACAGCCGTTATGCCCCGAC
>JAHXHT010000357.1 GCA_025656435.1 Candidatus Thiodiazotropha sp. (ex Gloverina cf. vestifex)
CCTAACGGTCGCAATTACGGCCATACAACCGCGCCTACGCCTATCGGGGACTAATCGCCTCGGCTTTCAGCCTTCCATGGCGATCAGCGTCAGTGATTCCTTATCAAGTTCTGTCATGCTGACAGTAGAGCGACCATTTTAATAATAAAAATAATTGTAATTCTCGTCACTACATTCTCCTAATAATATCCGATAAATGATAATACGCATAGAAAGACACATATACCGTGCCATTACATTGGGGAATCCCTGAAGAAGCTCCACTCCTTTGTTTTGATTCACGCGACTTTATTGAAGTCGATACGCTCAAGTTTGTTTACATCGACTGACTGGCGAGCTTTCCAAAGATCGTAGCTTTCTTGTAGAGACAACCAGCTCTCCGCTGACCCTCCTAATACTTTAGAAAGTTTGAGCGCCATTTCTGGGGAAATCCCTGCTTTCCCTGTCAGCAATCGACTGAATGTGCTACGCGCCACACCAAGGCGGTCGGCGATCTTGTTGCCGGTGATTTCTGCAAACGGTTCAATGTAGGTGCGATGAATTAGCGCACCAGGGTGTGGTGGGTTATGAGGTTGAATCGTCATCAGTGGTAATCCTCGTAGTTCACAACATAAGCGTTACCGTCTTCAAACTTAAACACAATCCGCCAGTTTCCGGAGACATCGATGGCCCAATGGCCTTTTAACTCGCCCTTCAACGCATGTAATCGGTAACCCGGCTTATCCATATCTTCAACGGATGAGGCCGCATGTAAGAATGCTAGACGGTCGTTAATCTTCGTAGCATGGGCAGCCTGAATACCCGCTATGCTCCCTTTGGTAAAGAACTTTTCCAGTCCTTTATGTTTAAAGCTTTTAATCATTGATATAGACTCATTATACACAGAAATTCCGTATTACGCAGCACGGAACGCCATTTGCTTCATCCTTCCCAGGCATCCGTTACCATCTGGCGCTTCTCTTCTCCGACTACTTGCAAATATATTTCGGTTGTCTTTGTGTCGGAATGACCCATCAATTGAGATAGAATATGAAGGGGCAGGGGTTTCTTGGCTGTCACCATCGCCACACCAAAACCATGTCTTAATCCCTTGCCTGTGGCCTGCTTACCCTGGATGCCTGCGCGCTTCATTACACGTTTGACCAGTCGATAAGCGGTTGGTCGGCTCATCGTCCAAAGAGGATTATCAAGCCTCTTTCCTTGCTTCTGAATCTTTCTAATACCAAAAACGAAATCGAGTTCCTTAACCAAGGCTTTCGGGACCGGTACAGTTCGAAATTGCGGGTGCTTCGGGCGTCCCTTAGAGTCTTCTTTGCGCTTTTTTAAAGATCGGAAGACAAGTGCCTTCTCATCCATCAAAACACGCCCTGGGACAAGCTCCAAGGCTTCAGAAGGACGGCAGCCGGTGTAGTGGAGCACACGGCAAAACATTTGCTCCTGGCGATCCTCATGCTCGGCAGCATCAAGAAATTTCTCACGTTCTTGAGCTGTAAGATAGAGGCGCTGTCCATCTGGACTGAATAGCCGCATTTCTGGTGAGTATTCGTTCTCAGACATCGTGAAACAAATCTTTAGAGAAATGATTCATTGTAGGCCGCGAAAATGCCTGGATCAAGGTCTAATCACAGGGCATTTGGGATCAAGCAGAGCGGGAATGAATCACTTTGGGGTATCTTCCACGAACAGCGCTCCATGCTGGCCGCCTCTTAACGGGGTGTTGAATGGCGCGGCTCATGGCTGGATTGAGAAATTGCACTACCAGTGCAACGTATCAATAGTTTCTTAGTTTTCGAGTTGAGCGATAGATTTCACCAGTTCTTCCGGTCTGACCGGTTTGCTATTAAGAGTGTCGCTACCTCGTGAAAGATTTTGGGACATCCGAGTCCCCAAAATCGACTCGCCAACGCGACAGCCGTTATGCCCCGGTAATCCCCCCATTAATAATGGGACTCAAAAGTAGTCACTGTTAAGCTGTCTGAGCCAGCTTCTGTATCGGGGTGATTCCACCTAATG
>JAHXHT010000358.1 GCA_025656435.1 Candidatus Thiodiazotropha sp. (ex Gloverina cf. vestifex)
AATGCACTGTTTTTCTTCGCTCATGGCAGTTTTGAAGCAAGCGAGAGGAAACGTTCGCTGACAAACGATTCGTTCAGAGCTTCCTTAGGTACCGACTCGTCGATGGTTGCAGAAGGTCGGCCGAAATAATATCCCTGTCCATACTGGAAACCCAGTTGGCCCAGTTGCTTGGCGGAAGATGCACTCTCTATACCTTCCGCCACCAGCAGATGACCGCATTCCACAATCATCTGTGCCAGATGTGTGAGGATTGGGTTGTTGTTTTTGCTATCGATGAGACGGGTCAGGTTGATGTCGAATTTGACCACATCCACCGGCATGCTGCCCAGGTATCGCAGGGATGAATAACCGCTGCCGAAATCATCCAGTGCAATGCGAAAGCCCATTGATCGCAGACGGGCGAGATTGGAGCGCGCCTTCTGCATCTGTGTGATCATGGCTGTCTCCGTAATTTCGAGCAAAATTTTATACTCGCCCATATAGGGTGCGAAGGCTTCCAGCCAGGTGAAGAGATCGCTCTCTACGATGCTGGGTGCTGAAATATTGATGGACACACCGGTACCAACAGGGATCAGGCCACTATTCAGATCCTCCAGTGTTTTTCTGATGACTTGTCTGTCGAGATCGATTTCCAGGCCCTTTGCCTCTACCAGAGGAAAGATGTGTGAAGGCATGATCAACTGACCTTCATGAACGATACGCACCAGGGCTTCAAAATACTGGGATTTGCCATTCTCCAGGTTCACGATGGGCTGATAGTGCATGATTAGCCCTGTACCCTGTGAAATGGCATCGTACACAGCACTGTGTGTGCGGCTGGAGAACAGGCCTTGAGTGCTATTCGCCATCTCCTCAGAGAACATAACGATATTGGTGTGTCCTGGACGTTTTGCCTGGTAGGTAGCAACGTTCACCTGCCACTGTAGGGAAGCGAGGCTAGCTTTACTGTCTGGCGTGGTATGGGCGATACCTATGCTTAACCTGACAGGCTCACGAATGCCCATTTCCTCGAATGGGTAGCGGCTGATGGCGAGATGAATCTGTTTTGCAATCTGCATGGCTTTACGGGGATGTGTGCCAATCAGCACAGTGATGAACTCGTCACCACCAAGCCGGAATAACCGCTCATGATCAGACAGAGTGTTTTTAAGCGTCTGAGAGACGGTAATCAGTACCTCATCGCCCACTTCATGGCCGTAGGTGTCATTGATAGCCTTGAAGTGATCGATATCAAAAAGGAGCAGGGAGATCTGTCCCTGACTGTGTTGAAAAATGTCGTTGATCTCATGCCAATACTCGTCGAATGCGGCACGATTTCTGGCGCCGGTCAATGGATCGTGCTGTGCCAGGTCATGTAATTGTTTTGTCTTCTCGCTCAGCGTGATATTCACGTCACTCAATTGATTGTGATAGTCGTTGAGTGATTGACGTATTTTGTCCAACTCCTTGATCAGCAGGGGTTGTTGGAAAGAGGAAGTCACTGAATTTTTGTTGTGCTTCTTCAAAAGATCGATGTGTTGTGATATCTGCAAGATGGGCCAACTCATGATTCTTGCAGCAATGGGAAATATGATCAGGCTGAGGATGGCTGCCATGCCTGCCAGACGGAGTACCGACTCGGTCATGACCTGTCTCAGTGTGTCGGCATAGGAGTCACTGATCAATTGATAGTGAATGAACGGAAGGAGCTCGTTACTGGCAATACGGTCACTGTTGCTGATATCTACACTCAGTGAGTCAACGTCTACCTGATTAAACTGTCCGCTGCTGAGAAACAGGGGAATCACCCGGCTCAATGTGGCAACAAACCCCTGGGGAGATTCCGTCTTGGTATCCATGACAGGTTCTATAATCACCAGCAAAGGTTCGAATTGGTTCATCAATATGTAATCGGATGGTAATCCCCCCAAAAAATAACGGGGTTCAAAAGTAGAATTTTCCATTTATTATTACGAAAATGAGAATCTACAATGAAGAAGTCCC
>JAHXHT010000359.1 GCA_025656435.1 Candidatus Thiodiazotropha sp. (ex Gloverina cf. vestifex)
AATGCACTGTTTTTCTTCGCTCATGGCAGTTTTGAAGCAAGCGAGAGGAAACGTTCGCTGACAAACGATTCGTTCAGAGCTTCCTTAGGGTGCAACCCTGCCACACCGGACTCTCTCAACCTCGTCGCCAGATGGTGCCTTGGGCGTCATCTTCCAGAATGATACCAGCGTCCTGAAGCGCATCGCGGATTCGGTCGGCCTCGGCCCAGTTTTTCTCTGTTCTGGCATCGATACGAGCCTGGATCATAGCCTCAATCTTCTCATCCGAAAGCCCCTCATTCCCCGACTGAAAACCACCTCGCAAAAAGGCCTCTGGATCGTCCTGCAGAATACCTAAAACAGCACCCAACTGTTTCAGCACCTCAGCCAAGGCGGCAGCCGCCGTCACGTCAGATTCCTTGAGCTTGTTGATCTCACGCACCAGATCGAACAACACGGCCAAGGCCTCGGGTGTATTGAAATCATCATCCATGGCTTCACGGAACCGTGCCTCATAGGCCTCACCGCCTGCGGAGTCTACTTCTGGCAGTCCACGCAATGCTGTATAGAAGCGAGTCAGTGCGGCGCGAGCATTGTCGAGATGCTCGGTATCGTAATTCAGCGGTGAACGGTATTGGCTAGTGAGGATAAAATACCTCACCTCCTCGGCCCGGTAGCGTTCGAGAATCTCTCTGACGGTGAAGAAATTACCCAGTGACTTCGACATCTTCTCGTCGTTGATGCGTACGAAACCATTATGCATCCAGTATTTGACGAAGGGATGGCCTGTAGCGCCTTCGGACTGGGCGATCTCGTTCTCGTGGTGGGGAAAGGTCAGGTCGGCACCGCCACCATGGATATCGAAGGTATCCCCGAGGGCCTTGGTCGACATAGCGGAACATTCAATATGCCAGCCGGGACGGCCTCTTCCCCAGGGTGAGTCCCAGGCGGGCTCATCCGGCTTGGCTGCCTTCCACAAGGCAAAATCGAGGGGGTCACGCTTGGCCTCACCCGGCGCCACCCGGGCACCAGACTGCAAATCCTCGATCGACTTACCCGAAAGCTTGCCATATTCGGGAAAACTGCGGACATCGTAGTAAACATCGCCATTATCAGCTGCATAAGCATGTCCCTTTTCGATCAGCTTGCCGATCATGGTAAGGATCTCATCCATATGTTGCGTCGCTTTTGGCTCATCGATTGGCCTCAACACACCCAGCGCATCGGCATCTTCATGCATGGCTTGTATGAAGGTTTCCGTCAGCTCGATGAAGGGCACACCGCGCTCATTGGCACGGTTGATGATCTTGTCGTCGATGTCAGTGATATTGCGGATGTAGGCCACATCATAGCCACTGACCTGTAGATAACGGTAGACCACGTCAAATACCACCATCACCCTGGCATGGCCCAAGTGACAGAGATCATAGACCGTCATACCACAGACATACATGCTGACCTTCCCCTCCTGCAAGGACTGAAAGATCTCTTTTTGGCGGGTAAGGTCGTTATAGATTTTTAGCATTATTTGAGGCCATCCAGGCAGTGAGTAAACCCCACGCATCTTAGCGAAATCAGACAGGCTCCACAAAAAACATCAGCACCTCTCTTTTTCGAACTCCAGGTGAAAACCTGGTTACCAGTAAGCCAATTGATCTGTAAGGCAAGTTTACAGACAAGCCTGCTCAGAAAAATCGCTTTCGAACATAACCGTTTGAATCGAATGGGATAAACAATAACGGCATACAAATTGCGGTAATTCAGGACCTCTCGCACGGGGTTCGACACAAATCGCCACCATTGATACCTGGAGAATGACTGATGGCAGACAACGAATTCGACTTCACGGCCGTGGAGAAACGCCTGGGCGTCTCCCGCAGGACTTTTCTCAAATTCTGCACAAGCGTGTCGCTACCTCGTGAAAGATTTTGGGACATCCGAGTCCCCAAAATCGACTCGCCAACGCGACAGCCGTTATGCCCCGACCGTC
>JAHXHT010000360.1 GCA_025656435.1 Candidatus Thiodiazotropha sp. (ex Gloverina cf. vestifex)
CGGTCGGGGCATAACGGCTGTCGCGTTGGCGAGTCGATTTTGGGGACTCGGATGTCCCAAAATCTTTCACGAGGTAGCGACACGCTTGTGCGAGTACGAAAACACTCTGTATACCGTTGATTTTTGTAATAACGAAGAGGGCGTCTGGTATAGCCTCGTCAAGTGTCTCTTTCAGTAACCGGTAATGTCTGGCGAGGAGACGGGATTCCGACTCAGAATAGTGGGCCAGCGGCCATTTGATAACAAATTCCGTATAGGAAGTGCCTTGATCATCACCGTCCAGTGGCTCATGACGCTTACTGCTCCGCCAGACTTCGCAATGACTGCCAGTGGTCGAAATCAGTGAGGCACGGAGCTGTTTGTAATCCAGGCAGGCTATATCAACGAGTAATCGATCTAGCTCTTTTCCGGGGGGGCTTTTCATTCTTGCTACAAACGGGTTCCAGGGCCTGTTTACTCATTTGATCGTCAGAAGACCAGCCTATCAGACATGTCCGGTGAGGAGAACGATACAGATTGTCAGGGGCTCTCTTTCTTCAGTTGTTGTCGGATAAACCTGGGAATGCGTGACTCCAGCCAGTAGTTCAGTCGCCAGGGGTATTTCCCGTTGATAAATCCCACATGACCACCATGTTGAGACAGCTCAAGGGTGACATCAGGCCCCAATTGGGCTTGGCTGGGGATGACGTCAGACGGCATAAAGGGGTCATCTTTTGCCTGTAGGATTAATGTTGGTGTCTCGATAGTGTTTAGAAAACCGATACAGCTACAGCGCTGATAGTAATCATCGGCGTCTTTAAATCCGTTAAGCGGAGCAGTGAGCAGGTCATCGAAGGTATAGATCGAATCGATGCTGGAGATCTTCACATCAAAGGGCACGGGGCGACCGGCAAATTTTCTTCGGTAACTGGCAATCAGTTTGTCTAACAGGTATTTCTGGTAGATCCTCGCAGCGCCGTGTTGTAGGTGTTCAGCTGTCTGGTCCAGATGAAAAGGTACGGAAACAGCCACTGCCGCTGACAGGCTGGATTTTCTGCCGGTCTCGCCCAAATGCTTGAGAAGAAGATTGCCACCCAGAGAGACACCGATGGCAGCGGAGGGCTTCTCACCGCGCTGGTCAAGATATTCGAGTACCTCTACCAGGTCCTCCGTGGCGCCTGAATGATAGCTGCGACTCAGACGGTTCGGTTCTCTCCCGCAACCTCGAAGATGCATGAAAACTGTATTGAAGCCTGCCTGTTTGAGGGCTTCCAGCATTGGCACAGCGTAGTGAGATTGAAGAGATCCTTCCAGACCATGGATTAACATGACTAGAGGACCATTAGTACGATGCCAGGCCAGATCGATGAAATCCCCATCCCTCAATTCAACCCGTTCCCACTCAACCTGAAAATCTTTTTTGACCCGCATCAGGGCAGGCCAGATGGTCTGTAGATGCGGTGACTTGAGCCACGGGGCGGCTTTGAACTGACTATCGATCACTTTTGACATGGGAATCTGTTGACAGCCTCTCCGTGGTGATTTCCGCAAATTGAGTCGCTCTCCTGTTCAGTGCCGTAGGTGGGACTGCCCAGCACTGCTCATCATCTCGATAGTGCTGGAGAGCAAAAGGAAGCACTCCGAGAAAGTGACGGTCTCGATAATGGCTTGCTTGTCTGTGTGGTGCAAGGGGAGAAGGGTGGTCAGTACATTCAAGACTTGGGCAAAGGGTAATTGCTTCAGTGAATCTTGATTCATCTCAAGATTGTTGGATTGTAGGTAGTTATCAAGCGTCGCAAAAAAAGCGGGCTTGTTGGAGGCCTCATCCAATTCAGAAAACTCATAGTCGGAAACGAAACGATGCCAGTCCGGTTCCACCAGTCGATATCCGTGCCTGCTAGGGAAGCTCTGAACGAATCCATCGATTGAGGGATAATGGTGCACATTCTAGGCCAATCATTATATAGACCCCATGAAGCAAACA
>JAHXHT010000361.1 GCA_025656435.1 Candidatus Thiodiazotropha sp. (ex Gloverina cf. vestifex)
TTGTTTGCTTCATGGGGTCTATATAATGATTGGCCTAGAATGTGCACCATTATCCCTCAATCGATGGATTCGTTCAGAGCTTCCCTAGTCAACAAGCCGCCACTGAAGTTGTTTCCCGGCAGCAAGCGGGATGACTTGGTCCTTGCCGAAGGGATAGCTCTGAGGAACCACCCACGGCTGTTTTTCCAGCGTGATCGATGATTTGTTTCTTGGCAGGCCATAGAAGTCAGCACCAAAAAAACTGCTGAATCCCTCCAGTTTGTCCAGCGAGCCTGCCTGTTCGAAGATTTCAGCATAGAGTTCAATGGCAGAGTCCGCTGTGTAGCAACCGGCGCATCCACTGGCGCACTCCTTTGTATGTTGAGGATGTGGTGCACTGTCAGTGCCTAGAAAGAAACGTGGGTCACCGCTTGTGGCCGCTTCAATCAAAGCCTGTTGATGACTGTTTCGTTTGAGAATGGGCAGACAAAAAAAGTGAGGGCGAATAGCGCCGGCCAACATGGCGTTTCGGTTGTACATCAGATGCTGAACTGTGATGGTTGCTGCCGTACGCCCCTGGCTCTCCCTGACGAAATCAACGGCCTCTTTTGTAGTGACATGCTCGAAAACCATTGGAAGCTCGGGAAATGACCGGCTTAGCGCTACAAGATGGCGGTCGATGAAAACTCGCTCCCGATCGAATACATCCACATCACTATCGGTGACTTCTGCATGGATGAGTAGCGGGAGCGTTTCACGTTGCATGGTCTCCAGTACTGGATAGAGCTTCTGGATATCAGTGACACCGGCATCTGAATTCGTGGTTGCCCCGGCAGGATAGAGTTTGACCCCCTTCACAATGCCGCTCTGTTTGGCACTGATGATCTCCTCACTATCCAGAAGATCTGTCATATAAAGCGTCATGAGTGGTTCGAACCTGGTGTCAGCTGGCAATGACGAAAGGATGCGTTGCCGATATGCGATTGCCATTTCCGTCGTGGTGACGGGAGGCTTCAGATTCGGCATGACGATGGCTCGAGCAAATCGCTCGGCACTGTGCGCCACGACTGCGGCCATGGCATCGTCGTCTCGCAGGTGAAGGTGCCAGTCATCAGGTCGTGTAATGGTTATTTTCATGGGGATCGTACCGATCTGTGATCGTTGAATATGGATTGTTAGGGAAATGCTATTTAAGAAAAGTTTACAATTGAAAATAGCAATTTGTTTAATTTAGTAAATACTAATATTCTTTCTTTCGAAGGCTTAGCTGTATCCGCTTTCTCAAACAAGACTGAAATGACATTCTATCTCGAGGAGAGTGAATTATGAAAATGATCATTAAAGCTGCCGCTGCTGCTGCACTGATCGCTGCTTCTGCTACTGCTTCTGCATGGTGGGGTGGTCCTGGTTATGGTAACCGTGGCTGGAACAACGATGGTTGGGGTGACGGCTGGGGCGATGGCTCCGGTGACTTCAGCTTCGGTATGAGTGGAAATGCCCGTGGTTCCGGCTATGGCCGTGGTAACAACTACTACCGTGGTTACGACGGTTATGGCTATGGTCCTTACGGTTACGGCGCTCCTTACGGCGCACCTTACGGCTCTCCTTATGCTGCTCCTGTCGCGCCTGCAGCTCCTGCTGCGCCTGCTCAATAAGCAGTATAAGAGCGTAAAGGAGATGTACTGCACAAGGACGTGCTGAAAAAACAAGTGTGGATTCAGATATTTAGTTTTCAGGTATATAGATATGAAAAAGATTTCTCTTATTGCAGCTACCGTTGCCATGACCGCTGCTTCAGCCAGCGCTAATGCCTGGTGGGGCAACAACTGGGGTGATGATTTCTTCGGTGATGGTTTTGGCTCCGGTGATTTCGATTTCTCATTCAACATGAGTGCACGTGCCGACGGCTATGGCCGCGGTTACGGTCGTGGTTACGGTCGTGGTTACGGTCGTGGTTACGG
>JAHXHT010000362.1 GCA_025656435.1 Candidatus Thiodiazotropha sp. (ex Gloverina cf. vestifex)
GTCGGGGCATAACGGCTGTCGCGTTGGCGAGTCGATTTTGGGGACTCGGATGTCCCAAAATCTTTCACGAGGTAGCGACACGCTTGATCAAGTTGATGAACAAGGCAGCGGAAAACACACCGGCGGTTGCGCATCCTGAAGTGTCTGAAAAGTGCTATCAGGTTAGTCATCATCAAGACTTTCCCTGTGAGGGTGACGACCATGCCTGTCCACTTGATATCGTGGAGAAGACCCACGAACCGGTAACGGTGATTCATCGTCATAGGATAGAAGACGGCTCGGAACGGTTGTTCGAAGTGGTAGGTACGCCCTTGTTCGATGAGCAGCACCAGATGACTGGTATGGTGCAGGCATCAAGGGATATCACGGCACATATCCAGACACAGGAAGAGTTGCAGGAGAAGAAAACACGTCTCGAACACGTGGCTTATCATGACAGTCTCACCAGCCTGCCTAACCGGACCTTGCTCGCAGACCGGCTCAATCAAACCATGGCACAGGTCAATCGCCGTGGCGGCCAGCTGGCAGTCGCCTATCTCGACCTTGATGGTTTCAAGGAGATCAACGATAGCTATGGACATGATGTCGGTGATCTCTTTCTTGTCGCTTTATCCCATCGAGTGAAAGATATTCTGAGAGAAAGTGACACCATTGCGCGTCTGGGTGGGGACGAGTTTGTGACTGTATTGGTAGATCTCCAGAAATCCAAAGACAGCATTCCACTGCTGGATCGTATGTTGTCCGCCGCCGCCCAACCGGTACATTTGGGAGAGCTGATTCTGCAAGTCTCTGGCAGTATCGGGGTCACTTTCTATCCACAGAAAGAAGAGGTTGATGCGGATCAACTCCTGCGCCAGGCCGATCAGGCCATGTACAACGCCAAAGTCACCGGTAAGAACCGTTATCACTTCTTCGAGGCAGACAAGTACAGAGGGCTGCGCGGGCGTCATGAGAGCGTGGCCAGAATACGTCACGGATTGAAACATAACGAATTTGTCCTGCACTACCAACCCAAGGTCAACATGCGTACCGGTGAGATTCTTGGTGCGGAGGCGTTGATTCGTTGGGAGCACACTCGACGCGGACTGCTCTTGCCTGGAGAGTTTCTGCCCCTGATTGAGGATGACGAGCTGGCCGTGACCCTGGACGAGTGGGTGATCGATGCAGCGCTCACCCAGATGGAGCAATGGAAAGCCGATGGTCTGGATCTGTCGGTCAGTGTCAACATCGGTGCACGTTTTTTGCAGAAAAAGAATTTCGTGGAAAAACTGCATACACACCTGAAGGCGCATGCCACCATTGACGCGGATCGCCTGGAACTGGAAGTGCTCGAAACAAGCGCCCTGGAAGACATGGCCCAGGTCTCGGAAGTGATCAAAACCTGCCGGGAGATGGGTGTGATATTCGCGTTGGATGACTTCGGTACCGGCTACTCATCGCTGACCTATCTCAAACTGCTGCCGGCGGGGTATCTCAAAATCGACCAGAGTTTTGTACATGACATGCTTGATGGCCCGGAAGATCTGGCTATTCTGGAGGGCGTACTCGGCCTCGCCACAGCCTTCAGGCGAGAGGCCATTGCCGAAGGGGTGGAGACCATCGAACATGGTCAAATGCTCATGCAACTGGGCTGCGATCTGGCACAGGGCTATGCCATCGCGAAGCAATCATATTGTCGCCTGGATGCAGAGTTGGCAGCCGGACCCCAGGTGGGCCAATCAGAAAATCATCCAGCGGGAGGACCTGCCACTGCTCTTCGCCAGTGTGGAACACCGAGCATGGGTGCGTCATGTGGAAAACCATGTGAGAGGTCACTCAGTCTCCACAGACTCGATGAGCATGAAGACAAGCGTGTCGCTACCTCGTGAAAGATTTTGGGACATCCGAGTCCCCAAAATCGACTCGCCAACGCGACAGCC
>JAHXHT010000363.1 GCA_025656435.1 Candidatus Thiodiazotropha sp. (ex Gloverina cf. vestifex)
TAACCATCGGCGTGATAATGTCTATGTACTCGTTCTAAAACTGCTTCGAGAGAAGCCGATTGGACTCGCTTAGCTTCCTAAGACCCTAAACAATTATTATGAAGGCAATGATACTGGCTGCCGGCAGAGGTGATCGTATGCGCCCTCTGACCGATATGTTGCCAAAACCACTTATTCCGGTGGCGGGAAAACCGCTTATCGTGCATCACATCGAGCGACTTGTCGGCGCCGGTTTCAGTCAGATTGTTATTAATCATGCCCATCTTGGGGAGATGATTGAGGCGTGTCTGACAGATGGTTCTCACTGGTGTGTAGATATTCGCTATTCGCCTGAAGAAAAGGCACTGGAAACGGGCGGGGGAATCTTTCGTGCACTACCCTTATTAGGAGAGTCACCGTTTCTCGCTGTGAATGGAGATATCTGGTGTGATTTGGACTTTTACCGTCTTAAGCTGGCACATGACAAGCTTGCGCATCTGGTGCTGGTACCCAATCCAGCACACCATCCACAAGGGGATTTTGTTCTACAGGGCGATAGTGTCTCTGATGGTGATGGAGAGAAGCTGACTTTCAGCGGCATCGGGATCTATCATCCACGGTTGTTTAAAGGATGTCATGCAGGTGCATTTCCTTTGGCACCACTATTGAGAGCCGCTATGGCTGAAGGCCTTGTGACGGGTGAGTGTTACTCGGGCCATTGGGTTGACGTAGGCACCCCTGAGAGATTGAGACATCTGGAGATTCAACTCGGAGGAATATAAAGCAGATGGGCCAGGAGATACCCTCGAGCCGATTTGGTGATGCGGACTTCGCCGAATTCAGGCATCGCTTGGAGATGGAAACCCGATTACTCGCAGAATGGTTTGAGACGGATGTTTTCTCAAGCCCGAATGCACTGGGTGGATTTGAGCTCGAGGCCTGTTTGTTGGATACCGCTGCCAATCCTGCGCCTCACAATCAGCGTTTGCTCGAAGACTTCAATGATCCGCTGGTGGTGCCGGAACTTGCTACCTTTAATGTGGAGTTCAACAGCCGGGTACACCGGATGCAGGGTAGTGTTTTCAGTCATATGACTGAGGAGCTGAGAGCCCGATGGAAACGTGTTAACGAACGTGCCGCCCAATTGGATTTGAGAATGGGCATGATAGGTGTCCTGCCGACGTTGAAACTGAGCGCCCTGACACTGGCGAACATGTCTCCATTGAATCGTTATCGGGCACTCAATGAACAGGTGTTCAGGCTGCGAAACGGCAAACCGGTCACGCTTGATATCGATGGCAGAGAGTCGCTACATCTAAGCCATGATGATGTCATGTTGGAATCAGCGGCAACCTCATTCCAGATCCACCTACAGGTGAATGGCGCCCAGGCCGCTGACCTCTATAACCCGTCGAAAATCGTCTCAGCGCCGATGGTGGGGGTCAGTGCCAATTCCCCCTTCCTGCTTGGACGCGATCTTTGGGATGAGACCAGAATTCCCTTGTTCGAGTAGGCGATCTCTGTCGGCGCCTCGGACTTGACCAAACGAGTCAGTTTCGGCATTCGATACGTCTATGAATCGATAATGGAGAATTTCACGGCCAACTTCCTGCGCTATCCGGTATTGCTCCCCCTATTAATGGATGAGCCAGTGGAGAAGCTGCCCCATCTTAGGCTGCACAATGGGACCATCTGGCGCTGGAATCGTCCCCTGATCGGATTCGATGGTCAGGGCAAGGCGCAATTACGGATCGAGCATCGTGTCGTACCTGCGGGACCGAGTATCAGTGATTCGATTGCCAATGCGGCCTTCTTTTTCGGACTCTTGAGCGGTCTGCTTGAAGATGAGGACAAGCGTGTCGCTACCTCGTGAAAGATTTTGGGACATCCGAGTCCCCAAAATCGACTCGCCAACGCGACAGCCGTTATGCCCCGA
>JAHXHT010000364.1 GCA_025656435.1 Candidatus Thiodiazotropha sp. (ex Gloverina cf. vestifex)
CTTTGAGTGTCGCATTCACGTTTGCGATGTCTTTCTTGATTTGCGCGATATCTTCTTTGATCACTTCGATTGGCTGAGACAGACCGCTTTTAACAGCGTTCACTTCCCCCATGATAGCCATGCCTTCCTGACTCGATAATTGAGTGGACAATTGATGGATCTGTTCGTTGAAATAAGACACTGCGTTGTTGAGTATGCCTTTCTCCATCTGACGGCTCGATTCAAATGTGTGAGCTTGCAGCGCATCCAGTGAACCTTCAATTTCAGAGACTAAATTTGTAAAGAATTTTCTCGCTGGCTCCGGCAGGTCATCAGAAAAGACCCCGGGAGATATGTTGAGATGGATCTCCTCTAACATGAATCAATACGCTCCCATGGCGTGGAAGCTAATGCTATAACCAGACAGCCGGAAGTCCATGGCGTCATGGTTTGTAATGCGAAGCCTGTGGGATAAGCCCGTCACCTCGATAGGCTGACCGGGAAAGGGAGTATCCAGGGGATACTGGATACTTTTGCTGTCCTGCATTTTATTTCGGTGTGTGCCAACGATTTCAATCGTCACCGACCCCGTGCCGGTAGCATACAGAAAAACATGCTGCGACATCTCAACTTGTTGCTGCTTTCCCAGGTCGATGCCTTCGCGCTCCAAACGAAAATCACGCCCCGCATGTTCAACATCCAACTCCCTGATGCCCTCTCCGTACCCAATGAAAGGACGACGTGCACCGCGGGTTTCATCGCTCGTGAACTCGAATACCATCCCCGTGTTGATGCCTTGCTCAAACGTTTTTAGGGTCGATGTCTTCCGCTCGGTATGATAACAAGCCGCCATGTTGGCGAACGCAACATCCCCGTCAGGAAAACAGAAATAAATCTCCCGTGTCGAGGGGCGCTTGAAAACATGACAGAGATGACGCTTTCTGTCAGGTATGCGATTAAAGATCCATCGATTAAGCCGGCCATCGAAAATACGCGCTATCTCCCAACCGTCATGGGCGAAAATTTCATCTCGGCCAAATACATAGTTTTTGCCATGAAAATCTACCGCGCAGTTTTTGCCCATAATGCCGACGCCATTGATCGCCCGCCCAATAGCAAAAACGTACTGGCCTCCCACATGTTTGATGCGCCATAGCGATTCCTCCTTGTAGATGCATAACAGATCGCCAAGCGTCGTCGCATCCACCACTTCATCGCCACCGTCGCTCAAAGAAAATTTGCCGGCCCGGCTCCCCGGAACAGTAGGATCCCAGGTTTTTGGCACCCTGCCAGGCTCAGCACGATCTGACCACATAATATCGAAAGGACGCCGAGTGGTGGCGCCTGCGTCCGTTACCTCGACAAGATTGATCGCTATCAGACAGTCTGAAAAGTGACGCATGACACTGCAACTGCGACCCTTAGGCCAATTTGCGAGATGCTCAAACCGTGCCTTGGATTGGCCTCGACTATCCGGCATCAGCACCATGGGCCTGTGATCAAAACCCGCGCAAAAGTACGGGATGCCGCCAAAGGCGCCACCCGTCCATTGGTTCGATTTGATCGGCGGTGAGGGGGGATGATCAGAAGGCGTTCTATCGACAACTTCGCTTTTTGCCGCATCGTGCTCAAGATGCGTTACCTCCTGAATCCCCGTCGGCGTGGCCAACAGCAATCGCCCCTTGAGCCCGTCGTTCCAACCCAGTAATAACTGCACAGGATACGACGTGTTCAGAAGCGGGCGGGGAGGCTTTTCCTGTACAGCGTCAAACCCGTTGAACCGAATCTGGTCGGCAAATGTCCAGGCTTCCGCCGGGAGCATCTGGGGATTGAGATCTTTAATAACACCCGAAGCACCACAACCCATCACATGGTAGGTTTGATAATCATTCATTGCCCCGCATTAAGCACCCGGGGGATGGGCTGGCGCAAGC
>JAHXHT010000365.1 GCA_025656435.1 Candidatus Thiodiazotropha sp. (ex Gloverina cf. vestifex)
TTGTTTGCTTCATGGAGTCTATATAATGATTGGCCTAGAATGTGCACCATTATCCCTCAATCGATGGATTCGTTCAGAGCTTCCCTAGGCTGACTGCCTAAATGAAGGTATACGACGCCTTCTCTCTGCCTGATCAACCGTTGCAAAGATAATTTTGCATCAAGAGCACCCGCTTTATCGGGCTGGCCATTCCGCCCCATTTCCGGCGTATCGATGCCGATCAGACGGATATCTCTACCGTCACGCAAGCGCAGGGTATCTCCGTCGTGAACAGTGACCACTTCGACTTTTTCAGTCTTTTTTAGATGGCTGACAATCAACTGTCGGTGAGGATTTTGTGGGAGAACAGGCGACTAGCATGAACCAAAACAAAAAGGCCCCGCAATGCGGAGCCTTTTTATAATCGCTCATCATAGGGAAGTTACAGGCGGTACACCGCCGTTCCTATCCGCCAGGGAATGGGGTCAGCGATTATATTTCTTACGGAATTTATCCACACGACCAGCTGTGTCTAGGATTTTCTGCTTGCCGGTGTAGAACGGGTGGCAGGAGGAGCAGACCTCGACGTGGATCTCTTCCTGTCCCATGGTGGAACGGGTGACGAAATCGTTGCCGCAGCTGCATACGACCTTGATATCCTCATACTGAGGATGAATATCTGCTTTCATGACAGACTCGCTTAAATATCAGTAACCATGAATCCTCAGACCACATGGCAGAGGGAAGGCGCGGGATGATATGACACTTTTATCCCTATGGCAAGGGCATCATCGGTGTAGATTCTGCGGGAATGGGATGATATCAGCCTTTTCCGCCTGACCTGCCGCCTGCTCGTTGTTGTGCAATAGACCCAACAAACCCTGAGGACCCAACAGATGATCCCACATCATAGTAGAGAGCCTAACACAGGCACCCATAGGACTATGCCTGCTGCGCACTTGGTCAATTCGCCACTGCAACCTGCGCATCCGGGCCTGTCTGTCATCAGGCAGGGTCCGAATATAGGCATCAATGGCATTTTGACGTAGACGTTCAAACTCAGAAGGGTTGGATTTTGCCAAACCGGTCAAATAATCAAAATCCAGATTTTGCTGTGTCGCACGCTTCATCGGGCAACCCTCCGTCTGCACTTAATTCCAACCTAGCACAGTCATCCTTTGATGTCCCCGATATAGGTTCCTAAAACGCCCTGATAGCACCACACATGGACCTCATTAACTCATCATAATCAACAAGTTAAAAACCATCCCAATTGACTGACAATTTTTTGTCGTGCGATTACCACTAAGAGTGGTTGCCCTGTTTCAACCCAGCGTGCTTCGACGATTCTGTCAAGCCGGATCACGTAGTCATCTCCGGGTTGCGTCGACACACGAAGGTATTCTGCCTGCGCCTCGGTGAAAACATCTTCTACCAACACCCTGGCCTTTTGCAGGTAATCATCCTCTGTACGCCAGGAAAGATCGATCATTGCCCGCCGCATTACTGCAAGTTGATACGTCTCATGCAAACCACAGGCAATCGGATGATAGGGTGTTTTCGTCATGGGAACCTCTGTGAATTCGCCACCGTTCTAGAACAGCGAGTAAGTTGCCAGACCAGATAAAAACAACTTAGAATCAGTGGGTTCAAGTAACTTATAAAGATCTGGAGCGGCATGGCCAACATCAAAAAAGAGATTGAAACTCTACGGGCAAAAATAGCACGTTTGGAGCTGGAGCAAGAAAAGGAAGAGCAGCAGAAAAAAGCACTGGACTCTGTACAAGCGGTGATCGACAAAACGCTCAGGGAGAACGGCATCTCCTTCGCTGATCGCCATGGAAGGCTGAAAGCCGAGGCGATTAGTCCCCGATAGGCGTAGGCGCGGTTGTATGGCCGTAATTGTGACTG
>JAHXHT010000366.1 GCA_025656435.1 Candidatus Thiodiazotropha sp. (ex Gloverina cf. vestifex)
AACAGTCACAATTACGGCCATACAACCGCGCCTACGCCTATCGGGGACTAATCGCCTCGGCTTTCAGCCTTCCATGGCGATCAGCGAGCGACCCTTCTCATAGAGGATCATCTGCTGGTATTCAATCACCACCCGCACATGCTCTCCCGGCGCAATATTGGCCACTGAGGTGGTGAAGATATTGGGCCGCTGCTGGCTCAACAGACTGGCCCGCTGCCCTGAAGCCTTTGCCTTCTCATAGGTCCTTTTTGCTTGAGCTTTCTCTGCGATACGCCCCTCAATGACCCGCTCGCCAATCACCATCCGCAGTTTATCCACCGCGCTATCCTCGGACAGGGGAAACTGATAGATTCCCTCCATCCACTCCCCGGCCGGGTTACTGAACTGCTGCTCAACTCTGACCCGGGCCAACAAGCCGCTGACATGCGTAGAGACCTGCGTATCCAGCAATGGTGCTTGCTGCAGCAGTCGCCCATCCAGTGCATGGAGGCTGAGTCGTCCACTTGTCGGTGACGCTGTTTCAGCCTGAACACTTGTGCAGCCGAATACCAGCAGTATCAACAACAGAGAGGCTGACAGGCCGGTCAGTACAGCGGACAGTAAGGTCAACAACATCTCCCGCAGGAATACCGGCTTCATCAATGAGGAAACACCTGCCGTGACGCTATCCTGGCTAGGTCTTGCGCCTGATTTCATGGCCTACCTCCCTCTCTTTCCGACGCTGTAAAACCCTCACCGCCTTCACTGGATTTACCCAACGAAAGGAACCCCCAACCGGCCGTTCCGGAGAGCAGTAGACAAAAGACTCGCTGAGGGGCTGGCGATAAGTCTTCATGACGGATCACCCTTGACCAAGGTCAGCTGTACGATGCGATCGAAACTCAACCCCTCAACATCATCAAGTGAGTAGGTTGCTTCCTCTTTGCCGACATAGTGGATTGACAAGCGTGCTTCTGGCAGGCCCGCCTTCAACAAGCGATTTGCCACCGCCTCGGCACGTACCTGACTAAGCGCCCTATTGTACGTCTCACTACCCCGCTTATCTGCACCCGCCAGAATGTTTAATTTCAGCTCTGGAAAGGCCTGAAGCATAACTGCAATTGAGGTCAACTGATCTGCAATCCTTGGCTCGATCTGGGCACTCCCGGAACGGAAACCGAGATAGAATGAGAAACCTTCCTGCATGGCACTCAAACGTGATTGCTTATTCTCCAGCAGTGTTTTGAGTGCCTGGTGACGCTCAGCCGTCTGATATTGCTCCCGGGCCAGGCCGTTCCGTGCATCTTCTACCGCATCACTCAGTGTCGTAATCTCACTTTTTCCTTTCTCGATTTCTCCCACTAGCGCTCCCCCGGCCATACCAACCAGCATGCCGGCCGGGCCTGCCAGAATGCCATCGATCAGCACGCCGGTTGCAGTCGATTTCAGTGAGCCTTTCTCGATCGGTCCAGGCTGCTCATCAGCGAGCAGCGGTTGTTGCACCAGAAAACCTGAGAGCATGAGTGTCATCAAACGCTTTTTCATCGTGTACTCCTCGTCATTGGTCCAGCGAACCATCCCTGGTATGGATCGGCGATCCCCGCCTGCGCCGGTGATTGAAACTTGCGAGTTAGATTAAAGACGTGTGAAATAGCCTCAATGGGACGGAATCCTGACTATCCAGGGGCAAAATCTGGCAAAAATGTGGCAGTCGCAGTGATCCAGCCGACTTCCCACGCAGCCTAGGATGACCTGATAGGCTAAAGTTACCCGTAGCCGCTGCCGACAAGGTAGTGGAACGCAAGGGAATGAAAACCGAGCAAGCGTGTCGCTACCTCGTGAAAGATTTTGGGACATCCGAGTCCCCAAAATCGACTCGCCAACGCGACAGCCGTTATGCCCCGACCG
>JAHXHT010000367.1 GCA_025656435.1 Candidatus Thiodiazotropha sp. (ex Gloverina cf. vestifex)
TGCACTGTTTTTCTTCGCTCATGGCAGTTTTGAAGCAAGCGAGAGGAAACGTTCGCTGACAAACGATTCGTTCAGAGCTTCCCTAGACAAGATACCGATAGGTGGATATAAACACTGTAGTGTGTGGGTCATTGAAGACTGCCATCTATGAGACGGTGGCATTAAGGAAGCTCTGAACAAGCCTGTAAATCGTTCAGGCTAGAGGTGTGTGACATGGCTATCAGCGTGTTTGATTTATTCAAGGTAGGTATAGGGCCCTCCAGCTCCCATACTGTGGGACCGATGCTGGCGGCCGGTCGGTTCATTGATCAGTTGAGTGAAGCTGGAGATCTCAGTGGAGTGGCCCGTATCAAGGTAGAGCTCTATGGTTCTCTTGGTGCGACAGGCAAGGGTCACGGTACCGATAAGGCATTGATGCTTGGGCTTATGGGGGAAACGCCGGAGTCGGTGGATGTAACATCGATACCCGAGCGTATAGCGTCAATTCGTCAGTGTCGGGAAATTGCAATTTCTCCCGATCTAGCCCTCTCTTTCGATCCTGAACATGATCTGCTTTTCCATAGAGAGCGGCAATTGAACTTCCATGCGAATGGTATGCGCTTTACTGCCTGGGATAACAGTGAACGCCAGCTACTCAAAAGCCGCTTCTATTCTGTGGGTGGTGGCTTTGTGGTACAGGAGAATACGCAGGGAGAGCCTGTCGTCATTGAGGACCAGACCTCACTGTGCTACCCGTTCAACAGCGGGGATGAACTGCTCGCCCTGTGTGAGGAGCACTGCCTGTCGATCAGCCAGCTGATGCTGGAAAACGAGAAAGCCTGGCGGGATGAAACTGAAATCAGGGATCAGCTGCTGAAGATCTGGCGTGTCATGCAACAGTGTGTTGAGCGAGGATGTGCCACTGAGGGTGTTCTGCCCGGCGGTCTCAAAGTGAAGCGCCGGGCACCGCGTCTGTTTCGTCAGTTAAGCAGCGAAGCGGAGATGAACAATGTACCGCTGGGTACTATGGATTGGGTCAATCTGTTTGCCTTGGCCGTCAATGAGGAGAATGCTGCTGGTGGACGCGTGGTGACTGCACCGACCAACGGCGCCGCTGGCGTTATTCCGTCAGTGTTGCACTACTACTGGCGCTATTCACCTGGTGCGAGCGAAGAGAGTGTCGTGCGTTTTCTGCTTTGCGCCGGCGCCATCGGTATTCTCTACAAGGAGAATGCCTCGATCTCTGGCGCCGAAGTCGGCTGTCAGGGGGAGGTGGGTGCAGCCTGCTCCATGGCGGCCGGTGCCCTCACAGAGGTGCTGGGCGGTACACCGAAACAGGTTGAAAATGCCGCTGAGATCGGTATGGAACATAATCTGGGATTGACCTGTGATCCGGTAGGTGGGCTGGTGCAAATACCCTGTATCGAACGAAACGCCATGGGGGCGGTGAAGGCGATCAATGCGGCACGTATGGCCCTGCGTGGTGACGGCTCTCATTTCGTTTCCCTGGACAAAGTGATCAAGACCATGCGGGAGACAGGTGCCGACATGCAGACAAAATATAAGGAAACCTCAAGAGGTGGACTAGCGGTGAATCTAGTGGAGTGTTGATCAAATTTGGATAAGAAGGGTTTCATATGTAGTGTTGCGTGGACATAGTAAAAACCCTGGTGTCGGCACATAATAGGCTTGTGCGCACTAATTTTTAGTGGCTCGGCTTAGCGAATGGAGGCAATTTAGAGAGACAGGAACTCAATTTACACAGATTTGCTCTGGGGTGGGTGATGTTTAGTCGCTGGTTATCGCGAGTTCTTCCAGCGATCGCTGATCGCCATGGAAGGCTGAAAGCCGAGGCGATTAGTCCCCGATAGGCGTAGGCGCGGTTGTATGGCCGTAATTGTGACTGT
>JAHXHT010000368.1 GCA_025656435.1 Candidatus Thiodiazotropha sp. (ex Gloverina cf. vestifex)
TGCGGGAGTCATGATGGAGTAGTGCACAAGCAGCTCTGCTGCAATGTGCAATACGGAATCGTGGCGGACGCAGGACGGTCGGGGCATAACCGCTGTCGCGTTGGCGAGTCGATTTTGGGGACTCGGATGTCCCAAAATCTTTCACGAGGTAGCGACACGCTTGTTGAAGTCTTCGGTAACCAGGCGGACTACAATCTGCACCTGCGCAGCAACGATGTCTGGTTGCCCTGGCAATCCTACCGAGCTTCGTTCCAAGCCACCCCATCATGGCAAACCGTCAAACTGCCGTTCGATCGCTTTGTTGGGTATCGCATCGATAAAGCCCTCGACACCCGCCATCTAAAAAGGGTCGGTCTTGTCGCTATTGGCAGCGCCTTTGCGGCGGATCTCTGTATCGCCCGTGTTGAGTTTTATCGGGAGAATTGATTGCCAGAATTTTTGGCAATTCCATTTTTACGCGGCATTCCACGCCTACAGTGAGAAAAACCGGATGCCCGCTTATCCACAAAGCCTTTGCAATGAAAAACATCGAACTGCTGCTTGAGATCATGTCCCGCCTGCGAGACCCAGAGGGAGGCTGCCCCTGGGACCTGCGCCAGACATACAGCACCATCGTCCCCTATACCTTGGAAGAGGCCTATGAAGTGGCCGACGCCATCCAGCGCGGGGATATGGCGGAGCTACGTAACGAACTGGGGGATCTGCTGTTTCAGGTGGTCTTCTACAGCCAGATAGCCCGCGAAGAGGGTCATTTCGATTTCCGGCAGGTAGTTGATGGTATCTGCGAAAAAATGCTCCGACGCCATCCCCATGTCTTCTCCGATGCAAAGTTTGAGACCGAAGCCGATTTGCGAGCGGCCTGGGAACAGCAAAAATCGGACGAGCGCGCCGAAAAGGCTGCCACCGAGGACACCAGCGAAATGGCCGGTGTGGCTAGAGCCCTGCCCGCCCTGATACGGGCTGAGAAGTTACAAAAACGCGCGGCACGGTTGGGTTTCGATTGGCCGGATGTGGACGGCGCAGTGAAAAAAGTCCATGAAGAACTGGCGGAGATACAACAGGAGCTGGATCAGGAAGACCTCGATAAGGCACAGGATGAGCTGGGGGATATCCTGTTCAGCGTGGTCAATGTTGCACGTTTATTAGGTATGGATGCAGAACAGGTCTTAAGTCAGGCGAATGAAAAATTTGAAAGACGTTTTCGAGAGATGGAAAAGCTGCTCAAGGAAAGCGGCAAAACGGATCTGCACGTACTGACTTTGGATGAGTGGGACAGCGCATGGGAAGGTGTCAAGCGTCAAGAATAAGATCCAATTTTATTGGATTTAGTACATCGGCGGCCACTTCCACCTGACTCGTGAGTAAATCGCGGTCTATCCCCTGTTGTCCCTGGAAATTATTCAAATCATATGGTGTAACTGATTATAGTTTTTCTGACATAGGAATACTGGCAATCCAATAAATACATCAGAATAGTCAGGTGATAAACCATGTTGATAGACGGCTTTTCCATAGGGGTAAAGACAGAGATTTCTGAAAAGCATTGTGTCGAACTAGTCTTGTGGAATCAGTGGTTTCTACTATGCTTCAAGTGCGCAGTATGGGCTGGTATAAACCACAAATAAAATATTTGTATAGGGAGGTACCGCCATGATCAGAAGCGAGGACTCTCAAACACGCCTGGAGTTCAGGACTCTCTTTATCTCTGGCGCTACAATCATATTATTACCAATCCTGTCAGCCTGCGAATCATTGCCTCCTGCCCCCCCAGATCCTCAACAGGCCTTAATTGAAAAGGGGTAATCCCCCCAAAAAATAACGGGGTTCAAAAGTAGAATTTTCCATTTATTATTACGAAAATGAGAATCTACAATGAAGAAGTCCCG
>JAHXHT010000369.1 GCA_025656435.1 Candidatus Thiodiazotropha sp. (ex Gloverina cf. vestifex)
ATTAGGTGGAATCACCCCGATACAGAAGCTGGCTCAGACAGCTTAACAGTGACTACTTTTGAGTCCCATTATTAATGGGGGGATTACCCTGACACAAAGATGGTTCCCGGCTGAAAGGATAGAGCGAGACTATTTGTTATCAGTGCTATTGATCCCGTCGTACTGCGAAAATTGCAATATCACCTTTATTAGGGCTTATTAATTCAATTTGGGTGAAACTGGGAACTTGCAGCGGTCTTATTATTCAGCTGCTCTAACGTTACACTGCAGGTTTTCGGCATACAATCATTTAAATAGTCCATATGAAGACATCTTCAACCCAGTCGGAATTCGATCTCATTCGGCACTATTTTGCCGAGATGACAACCTCCTGCGAAGGCGTGTCGCTGGGTATCGGCGATGATGCTGCAGTGCTCAGTGTTCCGCCTGGTATGGAACTGGTCGTGAGTATGGATACGCTGGTGGCCGGCATCCATTTTTTTCCTACGGTTGATCCATCCACTCTCGGCCACAAGGCGCTGGCGGTCAATCTGAGTGATCTTGCTGCAATGGGTGCCGAACCTGCCTGGGTGACGTTGGCAATCACCCTGCCAGAGGTCGATGAAAGCTGGCTTGAGGCATTCTCGAAAGGTTTTGGAGATCTCGCCAGGCAATACCAGATTGCACTTGTCGGTGGTGATACCACTCGAGGCTCCCTAAGTATCACCGTGCAGGCGCATGGGTTTGTACCCTCGGGCTGGGCGTTGAGGCGTGATGGCGCTCGTGTCGGCGATGAGATCTATGTAACAGGTACGCTGGGAGATGCTGCCCTGTATCTGGCATCAATAATTGCCGCTGATGGCCAGCAAAGTTGTGTTGAGTCACTCAGGCGTAGATTGGAGATGCCACAACCTAGAGTCGAGGCTGGACTTACCCTGCGAAGACTGGCTGGTGGTTCAATTGATATCTCCGATGGATTGCTGGCCGATCTGGGCCACATGCTTGAAGCCAGTGGTGTTGGTGGATCGGTAGCGTTGAGCAAACTTCCCCTCTCTGGTGAGGTAAAGGACTGGATCCATCTGAGTGACGATTGGTCGCCTGTCATAGCCGGTGGCGATGACTATGAACTCTGTTTCACAGCTGCCCCTTCAGAAAAGGCCGAGATCGCCCGTCTCAGTGACAAGCTGGATCTGCCGATCACATGTATTGGCAAGATCGAAAAAGTTCCAGGGTTACGTGTTGTCAAACCCGATGGAGCCATGTGGTCGGGTCACGACATGGGATTTGATCACTTTGCAGGAGCGGAGTGAGATGGAGCAGCAAGCAACAACAGCGCCTGACCTGCGCAAACCGATACATCTCCTGGCATTTGGTTTTGGCAGTGGCTTGGCGCCAAAAGCACCGGGCACCTTCGGCACGCTGGTGGCAATACCAATCTATCTACTGCTACAACCCCTATCGTTCACGCTGTATCTTGTTCTCTTGCTGCTCGGATTCGTGGTGGGTATCTGGATCTGTGGTCAGGCCTCCAAGGATCTTGGGGTACATGACCATGGCGGCATTGTCTGGGATGAGATCGTCGGCTATCTGGTGACCATGAGTTTTGCTTCTGATGGTGTGTGGTGGATATTGATCGGTTTTGTGCTGTTTCGTTTCTTCGATATCCTGAAGCCCTGGCCGATTAATTGGCTTGATCAACAGGTGCATGGTGGTTTCGGTATCATGCTGGATGACTTGGTTGCAGGGCTCTATGCCGGGTCAGTCATGCTGCTAATACAGTGGGGAGCATTTTAATGCGACAGATATTCCTCCTTCGCTGATCGCCATGGAAGGCTGAAAGCCGAGGCGATTAGTCCCCGATAGGCGTAGGCGCGGTTGTATGGCCGTAATTGTGACTGT
>JAHXHT010000370.1 GCA_025656435.1 Candidatus Thiodiazotropha sp. (ex Gloverina cf. vestifex)
CCTAACAGTCACAATTACGGCCATACAACCGCGCCTACGCCTATCGGGGACTAATCGCCTCGGCTTTCAGCCTTCCATGGCGATCAGCGGAAGTGACAGCACCTCCCTGTCTCATTCTCCCTTTAGTTGAACTAGCTTAAATCCCGTTCCCTAACCTTTCCTGCACATCCATCCACAACGCCTGGTAGGCACTGGCGGCAAAGCTGTTGGGGGCGAAGCCTTCGACCGGCATGCGGTGGATACCCATCTTTTCCACATCGCTGGCATAAGGGATCTGTGCCTTGAGCAGTTCACCCCGCTGGTCGGGCAGGTCGCGCATGACGTCGAGGTGCATGCGTTTGCGGCGGTCGACCATGGAGAAGAAGGGCATGAGTTCCAGACCGGTGATGCGGTGGCCTTCGAGAAAGTCGAGCAGTTGCTGATAGGTACGCAGGGAGAGCGTGGTGGGAATCAACGGTAACAGCAGACCTTCGGCGGCACGGAAGATGTTCTCGGACACCAGGGAGATGCTGGGGGGACAGTCGAGAAAAACATAGTCGTAAGCCTTAGATAATGGGCGCAGCAGTTTGAGCAGTTGTTTGGTGGGCTTCTTGGCGTCTTCCAGGCGCAGGTCCATGTTGCGGTAGGAGAAATCAGCCGGCAGCATGTCGAGGTTTTCGAAATCGGTAGCCTTGACCACTTCATCGAGGTCGACCTTGCCGGCGATCAGCTTTCTGCTGCCTCCCTTTACCTTCGGCTTGATACGAAAATAGAAAGTGGCGGCGGCCTGGGGATCGAGATCCCAGATTAACGTTCTGTAGCCTTGTCTGGATGCCAGGTAGGCGAGGTTGACGGCGGTGGCAGTTTTGCCGACGCCGCCTTTGATGTTGTAGACCCCAAGAATATGCATCATTAACCTCCGAACAGCCGTTTGAAGGCTTGCTGATTCTCTTCGCTGCTGAAGCGGTCAAACAGGCCGGCGAAATCTTCTCTGGCCTGGACCTGCATTTCGAGTAGTTGTCCCACCAGAATACCCATGGCCATCAGCGCGCTGGCCGGTGTGCCCTCTTCCATCATCTGCTTACCGATGGCCTCCAGGGATTCTGCCTGTACCTGGAGGTCCTGAAACTCACCCAGGTTATCGAGGATCGTCTTCAGCTCTTTGATCAGTTGGCGAATCTCGGGCTTGGGATAGAGACTCTGAAAGAACTCCATCAGGTAGCGCAGTTTCTTGCAGTCTTTGCGCAGGTCATGCAACCGCTCTGCCGGTGATTTGGCTTTGATACTGCGGCCATCTTTCAGCACCTTGTTGTAGAGCTTGCGGATACGCTGGTCGGCCAGGCTGGCAATGGGGCGCAATGCATTGGGGGCGGTCGGCTTCTTGGGTGCCGGCTCTTTGAGCCAGGCGCGCCAGGTTTTGATGAGTTTGCGAAAGTGGGGCGAGTTGAGTTTCTTGACCAGCGTCTGCTGAGCCTGCTTGTGATGCTCGACAAGAAAACTGTGGAAAGGATCGAGATCGCCTTGTATCGCTTCGGGCAGGCTGGCCCGGTAGTCATCATACTGAAGCAGGTAGACATCGAGATCACGCGTGGGACCGGTAACCTGGCCGATCCAGCCTAAGCCCTGCTTGAATGTCACCAATTCGCTGGGGTCGAAGACGCCTTTAATCTGGCTCATGGCCGATCGCGTGCGACGGGTGGAGACCCGCAGGTCGTGCAGAAACTCACTGTCGAGATTGGCTTTGGTGCCGGGGATATTGGTTTCCAGGGTATCCAACAGACTGAGCATGATCTTTTTTGCGGTGGCGTCAGATCGGGCATCCGGATCGAGCCGGTAGTTGAGCTTGGAGCTGTAGTCCCCCGGCTTGGTGCCGATGCCGATGCCGAT
>JAHXHT010000371.1 GCA_025656435.1 Candidatus Thiodiazotropha sp. (ex Gloverina cf. vestifex)
TTGTTTGCTTCATGGGGTCTATATAATGATTGGCCTAGAATGTGCACCATTATCCCTCAATCGATGGATTCGTTCAGAGCTTCCTTAGGTTTGAGAGCGCCGGCTCCATCATGCCGGCGACTCTCATTCAGGCAGTGCGATTACTCCACATAAGGAAGCAGGGTCAGCTCCACTCGACGATTCTGCTGCCGGCCCGCTGGCGTGCTGTTTGATGCGGCCGGACGGTTCTCGCCATATCCCACACTGTCGATGCGCACCGATTGGATACCGTTATTGAGCAGTACGTTGCTGACTGACTGGGAACGCTGTTGAGATAGCATTTGATTGTAGGATTCAGAACCTGAACTGTCGGTATGACCAGCGACTTCAATCATGGTCGATTTATATTCATTGAGTACCAGGGCAACAGAGCCCAGAACTTCAACGAAATTGGGTTTTAAGTCGGATTTGTTCACTTCAAAGGTGATGTTGCCCGGCATGTTGAGGATGATATTGTCACCATTGCGGGTCATGCTGACGCCAGTATTTTCCAATTGTTGGCGCAGCTTGGCTTCCTGCACGTCCATATAATAACCCACACCGCCACCTGCGATAGCACCGATACCTGCGCCTTTGAGTGCACGCTCCTTACGTTTTTTCTTATCCTTCGAAGTGGCGATACCCAGTACGGCACCCACTGCAGCGCCAATGGCAGCACCTTTGGTGGCGCTAGAAGTTTTCTCCTCGCGGGTATAGGGGTCAATGGTGGTGCAAGCCTGAAGTACGATCGCTGAGGCAACAATGCCCGCGACAGTGATCTTGTTTTTCATAGTTTTCTCCTGGGACGCTTGGGTCTTCGTTTAACCCAGCGAAAGGTTTCATAATCCTGGCCAATGAGTCAATACGGCAATGTGAAATAGTGTGAAGGCGATATTCGATATTGCTGGTGTCAACCAACCTGCCTATGCCGCACAGAGCTGGTCTGCTTGCTGCAAGTGGAAAATATAGTGGAATTTCAGTTGAAGGCGATTCTGTGCGGGTTGGGAATCTTATTCTGATTTGCCAAACAGATCTTTCATCATCTGAAGCGTGACCTGCCGTCCCAACTCGCCGATAGCGGTGGTAAGGGGGATCTCTTTGGGACAGACACGCACACAGTTCTGTGCATTGCCGCAGTCACTCAGGCCACCTTCGGCCATGATGGCATGCAGCCGCTGGGTTTATATGATACTGACCGGTGGGGTGGGCGTTCATCAAGCGGACAGCAGCTAGGGATGCTGGACCAACGAAGTCCTCAGTATCGCCATACTGGGGGCAGGCCTCCATGCAGCAACCGCAGGACATGCAGCGGCTATAGAGATAGATGCCTCCGGTGAGGCGCGTGGGGCACCCTGGTGAATATCCCAGGCGCCGTCGATCTCGATCCAGGCACGGACCTTTTTAAGGTCGCTGAATATGCGGCTTCGATCCACCATCAGATCGCGTATGACGGGGAACTTGCTCAGGGGTTCAAGCCTGATCGGCTGTTCAAGCGTATCAACCAAAGTAGAGCATGCCTGTCGGGGGCGACCGTTGATTACCATGCTGCAGGCCCCGCAGACCTCCTCCATGCAGTTGAATTCCCAGGCTACAGGATCCACATGATGACCCTCCTGGGTGATGGGGTTTTCGCGGATGACCATCAGCGCGGAGACCACATTGTGCCCATTTCGATAGGGAATAGAGAAGGACTGCCAGTATGGCGGGCTATAAGGGTCGTCTTGTCGCTGAATTTGAAAATCGATGGATTCGTTCAGAGCTTCCTTAGGGAAGCTCTGAACGAATCGTTTGTCAGCGAACGTTTCCTCTCGCTTGCTTCAAAACTGCCA
>JAHXHT010000372.1 GCA_025656435.1 Candidatus Thiodiazotropha sp. (ex Gloverina cf. vestifex)
GGTCGGGGCATAACGGCTGTCGCGTTGGCGAGTCGATTTTGGGGACTCGGATGTCCCAAAATCTTTCACGAGGTAGCGACACGCTTGCTCATGTGCGCAATGTCTATTTGGAGTCCAGTTTTGCCAGCGGTTGAGCAGATTACGGTCGAGGCTCTGTTTTCCGGTCAAGCAATGGTCACGGTGGATGGGCAGAGGCGCCTGCTGAAGCTCAATAAACCTTCGCCCGAGGGATTGATACTAATCTCCGCTGACAGCCGGGAGGCGGTCATAGAGCTGGATGGGGAACAGCAAGTCTATCCCCTTGGCAGTCAATGTCTCGACAAAATTTAATCAGCCGGAAAAGGCGAGTGCAAAAATCTGGCGTGACCAGAGTGGCAGCTATACGACTGTGGGGACAATCAATGGTCGAACGGTCAATTTCCTCGTCGATACCGGGGCCTCAGCAGTGGCGATGTACAGACGAGATGCCAAGCGCCTGGGTATCCAATACAGGTTGGAAGGGGATCCCATGTATGTCAGTACCGCCAACGGCACGGCACCGGCCTATGAGGTGAGCCTCGACCGGGTGCAGGTGGGCGATATCGTGCTGCGTCAGGTGCGCGGGTTTGTGATAGAAAGCACGGGTTCAGGACGGGTACTGCTGGGAATGAGCTTTCTCAATCAGGTAAAAATGGAGGATCAGGGGGCGGTGCTGATGCTGCATCGTAAATTCTGATTCAGATCGGCTCGGCCGTCTTGTCACGCTCAATCAGAGCATAGGCCGAGTGGTTGTGAATCGATTCGAAATTCTCTGATTCCACGGTATAAGCGCTGATCCGCTCTTCCCGGTTCAGCTCCACAGCGATGTCACGCACCATGTCTTCGACAAACTTGGGATTGTCATAGGCGTGCTCGGTGACGAATTTCTCGTCCGGGCGTTTCAGTAGCCCGTAGAGCTGGCAGGAGGCCTGTTGCTCGACTATATCGATGACCTCCTCGATCCAGATGAAGCCATTGGTCCTGGCCTGTACAGTGACGTGGGAGCGCTGGTTATGCGCACCCCGTTCGGAAATCTTCTTTGAGCAGGGACAGAGACTGGTGACAGGCACCACGACCTTGATATCGATAAATGACTTACCGCCATGGATTTCGCCGATCAGAGTGACATCGTAGTCTAGCAGGCTCTTTACACCCGAGACAGGCGCGGTCTTGTTGATGAAAAAGGGGAAGTTCATCTCAATGTGACCGGACTCCGCCTCCAGTCTATCGGTCATCTCAGCCAGCATGTCTTTAAATGAGGCCACGGTGACCTCAGTCTCATGGCTGTTGAGGATCTCCACGAAGCGGGACATGTGTGTGCCTTTGAAATTATGTGGCAGGTTCACATACATGTTGAAGTTGGCGATGGTGTGCTGGTCGCCTTCGCTGCGGTCTCTGATACGCATGGGGTGGCGGATATCCTTGATACCCACTTTGTTGATGGCGATCTGTCGGGTATCGGCGGAACTCTGAACATCAGGAATCTGCGTATCTTTACGGGGCGTTTTATCAAGCATGTCCAACTTCCTATTCCGCTAACTTACGGAATTTTTTAATAAATCTGAGAGATTCGAGCGTATCCTGCCTCACCTTGGAGGACAACGGACAGAACATCGGGTAATTGTTATTGGACCGGGATGCCTGAATCTGACGAGTCGAACAAAGAATTATCCCAATCAAGACACCTGGGTGCAAGTTGTGTGCTAGAGAGAGGCCTTCCATGGCGAAGTTTTACATTTACCTAGGGAAGCTCTGAACGAATCGTTTGTCAGCGAACGTTTCCTCTCGCTTGCTTCAAAACTGCCATGAGCGAAGAAAAACAGTGCAT
>JAHXHT010000373.1 GCA_025656435.1 Candidatus Thiodiazotropha sp. (ex Gloverina cf. vestifex)
CACAAGCAGCTCTGCTGCAATGTGCAATACGGAATCGTGGCGGACGCAGGACGGTCGGGGCATAACGGCTGTCGCGTTGGCGAGTCGATTCTGGGGACTCGGATGTCCCAAAATCTTTCACAAGGTAGCGACACGCTTGATTCTATGCAAGGATAATGACCGGAACACTGGCGTCATCAAGTCACTACGGCTTTCTGTTTAAGGTACGCTTACTCTTTAATGACCCATGGACGGTATCAACCACAGTTCAGGTCGCATCTACCCGTTCGGTATGTATAGACGACCTCCGCAGTTTGAGAGGTAAAGGTATGAAGAACTGTAAACTCTGCCGCTTCAGCAAGGTGTGTAATGACTTGCCGGGCATCTGTATTCTGGTCCAGTATGCAGCCGTCGCTGTGTTGGTTGTCTCCCTGGGGTTTCTCTTTTTCTCCCAGGAAGCTTTTAACTGATTACTACTCACATGGTTGCTGTCCAGTAACGATAGTAAGAAGTCGGGGCTGTCCTAACAATCAACAACCGAATGCCATCGTTTCTTGCGTGGATGATACGCGTTGTTTCCACGCAAGCATGTTTGTGACCCTGTCTACCATAGAATTTCTCATACTTTCCAGCGGGTCTTTTCTATGCATCCACATGCTTAGGGTTTTGCATCAGATCCGCTATGATGCACTCATCATTCCTCAAACGATTTCATGAAATATGGCAGAAAAAGAGATTGTACTGATTGGCGTTGGTGAAATCGGTGGTGTCTTCGCCCGGGGCTTTCTACGCCTGGGTTACAGCGTGCATCCGATTACACGAAAAACGGACATGAACGAGATTGCCGCGAGAATTAAGCACCCTCAACTGGTGGTGGTAGCAGTTGGAGAGAATGACCTGCAGGCGGTATTGAACGGCATCCCGGAGACATGGAAATCAAAGCTCTGTCTACTACAGAATGAGCTGCTACCGAATGACTGGCGAGGCGTGCCGGATCCCACGGTCATCTCCATCTGGTTCGAAAAGAAACCCGGTATGGATGCGAAAGTGATAATTCCTTCACCCGTCCATGGACCACAGGCTCAGCTGGTCGCCCAGGCGTTAGATGCCGTGTCTATATCCAGCAGAGTACTGACTTCTAATAACGAGTTACTCAATGAACTGGTAGTCAAGAATCTCTATATACTTACCACCAACATCGCAGGCCTGCGTAGCGGAGGGACAGTCGGTGAACTATGGCGTGAGTGACCACCGGACGTTTGCCACTGAGCTAGCAGAGGAAGTCGTTCGCCTTCAGGAGATGCTCACAGGTATATCCCTGGATCCGTCCTCACTGATCCAGAGAATGACCAAGGCCTTTGACGGAGACCCTGAGCACAAATGCATGGGCCGGAGTGCTCCTGCTCGCCTTGCCCGAGCACTCGAACATGCCCAGTCCCTAGGGCTCGAACTGCCGTTGTTGCTGCAACTACAATCGGAAACCCGTTGATAAGAGCCATGTCCAATAACTCAAACCAGATCGTTACTGGTAGCCAGATACTGCTGCATTTATCCATGACACTGGAAGACGGCACAGAAGTTGTCTCAACTTATAATGATGAGCCTTTGTCGCTCACTCTGGGAGATGGCACCATGGAAGCAGCACTGGAAGATTTACTTATTGATCTGAATGCCGACGACGAACAAAACTGGAAGGTTTTTGGAGATGAGGTTTATGGCCCCAATGACAACGACAATCTGCAATGGGTGGATCGTGAGACGTTTTCAGAGAAAATGAAATCAAGCGTGTCGCTACCTCGTGAAAGATTTTGGGACATCCGAGTCCCCAAAATCGACTCGCCAACGCGACAGCCGTTATGCCCCGA
>JAHXHT010000374.1 GCA_025656435.1 Candidatus Thiodiazotropha sp. (ex Gloverina cf. vestifex)
AACGGTCGCAATTACGGCCATACAACCGCGCCTACGCCTATCGGGGACTAATCGCCTCGGCTTTCAGCCTTCCATGGCGATCAGCGGTTGAATAGTGACAGCGAAAAATCTTCAGCCGTTGGCAGACGCTCTTCTGTCACTGTCGAGCCAATCCGTCAATGCGGCCACCGGCAAGGGTCTGCCATAGTGGAAGCCCTGCAGCAGATCACACTCCGCAGCCCGCAGAAAGTCAACCTGCTCCTGGGTCTCTACACCCTCCGCCACCAGACCCAGTCCAAGACTCTTGGCCATGGCGATGATGGTGTTGACCAGAGAAACACTCTCCGGGTCATCCGGCAGATCGTTAACGAAAGAGCGGTCGATCTTCAAAACATCGACCGGAAAACGTTTTAGATAGCTGAGGGAGGAGTAACCGGTACCGAAGTCATCCACGGAGAGGTTGACGCCAAGCGTCTTCAGGTTGCCGAGCCAATCGACAGTCTCTTCGGTATCGCGCATCAGCAGGCTCTCGGTTATCTCCAGTGTGAGTAAATCCGTAGAGAGCCCGGTTTTACTGAGCACCTCTTGCACGAAATTGGCATCAAAACCCATCTCTCTCTGGCGACTGGAGAGGTTGACTGCCATCGTCAGTTGTTCATGACCATAGCGACGCCATGTACTCAACTGCTCACAGGCATGCAAGATTACCCATTTACCAATTTCACCGATCAGGCCGCTGTCTTCGGCAATGGGGATAAAGACTTCGGGAGAAATCTGTCCCTTCTTTGGATGATTCCACCGCAGCAAGGCCTCCAGACTTGAGACCCTGCCGGTCTCTGATTTGACAACGGGCTGGTAATAAACCTCCAGCTCATTTCGACTGATCGCCAAGCGTAAGTCCTGTTCCAGTTGCTGACGTTCGATCGTCTGCCTCTGCATGGATGGGGTGAAGAACTGATAAGTGTTACGACCATGCTCCTTTGGCCTGGTACATCGCCATATCAGCATTTCTCAGCAACGCATCTGCCGTGCCGGCATCCTCCGGATAGACGGTGATACCGATACTGGCGCCGATAAATATATCTCTCTCGTAAAGCCTGAAGGGATCTGTTACGGCCTCAATGATCTTCGTAGAGATCGCTACTGCGACTTCAGGGTCTGAAATATCCTGTAGTAGAATAACGAATTCGTCACCACCGAAACGCGCGACCGTATCCACTTCCCTCTCACACTCACGAATACGCTCGGCCACCTGTTGAAGTAATTCATCGCCCACTACATGGCCGAAGGTATCGTTAACCACTTTGAATTGGTCAAGATCTACAAAGAGCAGACCCAATTTCCAATTTTCTCGATTGGCGGAGAGAATTGACTGCGCCAGGCGGTCGGACAGGAGTGTACGATTAGGCAGGCCAGTCAGTGCATCGAAGTTGGCCTGATAACGAATCTTCTCTTCATCCTGCTTATGCTTTGTGATATCGGAGAAGACTGCCACATACTCTTTGAGCACACCTTCATCTGACTTAATTGCTGCAATGGAGGGCCACTCAGGAAAAACACTGCCATCTTTGCGCCGGTTCCAGATCTCACCGCTCCAGTATCCATTCTGCATAACGGAAGACCAGACAAGCGTGTCGCTACCTCGTGAAAGATTTTGGGACATCCGAGTCCCCAAAATCGACTCGCCAACGCGACAGCCGTTATGCCCCGACCGTCCTGCGTCCGCCACGATTCCGTATTGCACATTGCAGCAGAGCTGCTTGTGCACTACTCCATCATGACTCCCGCAAATGACTCTACGGCGTTTCGGATGCGCTCTCTGTATGCCCTACATCGTTCCCTAAGGAAGCTCTGAACAA
>JAHXHT010000375.1 GCA_025656435.1 Candidatus Thiodiazotropha sp. (ex Gloverina cf. vestifex)
ACAGTCACAATTACGGCCATACAACCGCGCCTACGCCTATCGGGGACTAATCGCCTCGGCTTTCAGCCTTCCATGGCGATCAGCGTCGGTTTCGTCCTCTCGAGAGAACAGAGAACCACGCTCCATCCTTAGTCATACAGATGGACCGGCGCCGCTGACCCGCCAGCCCTGCGACCAACGTTTACTGCTTTGGCATGCTCGCTTGTGAACACTTTTGCATCTGTTCCATGGATGAACTCTGCTTGAAGCAGTCACTCATAGCCGTTCCAATTACGATTGACCGATCAAGGAACTGCAGCATGTTTTTCTTTGTCTCCGCATTCCACTCGATATCTTTGGGATCTTTCATTGGCCGATCCTGATTGCCTGGCATGGCGCCCATTCTTGCCCGCATCTTTTTGTCTAAATCAGCCATAATCTCAGCACAGCTTTCAAACGACGATTGATCATCCGCCTTTTGCAGGCAGGCTTTCGCCTCCTTCATGGCGGGTAGGCTCTCTTCCATCATTGGCAGCATCATCTTCTTCGACTGCTCGAAGATTTGTTGTGGATCCATCTGGGCTGCAGGCGGTTGCGCCATCGCCAGCGCGGGGATCAAAAGTAATAGTGATAAAATTCTCATGGTTATTAGCCTCCTTAAAGTAATCCGGTACGACAATACCCCAATCCAGCGCCATTTTACCAATTGAGCCCACCCTAACTTTTCAACCCGTCACGCTGCAGGCTGAAATCCGAGCCTCATCCCGTTAGAATCCCCTCTTCGAATCAGACACCCATCCCATTCTTGGAGAGCACCGTGGTAGAAAAGAAAGTTGATGTGGCCATCCTCGGCTCCGGCACTGCCGGACTCAATGCAACCGGTCAGGTCGGCCCCGCCGGCAGGAGCTTCCTCCTGATCAACGGAGGTGAGCCGCCAGAGTTGGGTGCATGTCGTCTAAGGCGCTCATCCAGGTCGCCGAGGATTACCATCGTCGCACACATCTGGGCCGCTACGGGGTGGATGGCCATGAGGAGCTGAGCATCGACATCCCTGAGGCGATGGAGCATGTGCAGGACCTGCGAGACAACTTCGTCGACAGAGTACTGACCAACAGCACCGACAACATGGGTGAAAAATTTGTCGAGGCGTATGCCCAATTTGTCGACCCACATACCCTGGCGCTCGACAATGGGGATAGGATTGTCGCCGAACGTATCGTCATTGCCACCGGCTCCAGACCATTAGTACCGGAGGCCTGGACGGCTTTTGGGGACAAGGTCCTGACAACGGATACCTTTTTCGAGCAGGAAGATCTCCCTCAGTCCGTTGCCGTTGTCGGTTTAGGTGTCATCGGACTCGAACTGGGTCAATCCCTCAGCAGGCTCGGTGTTCACGTAACCGGCTTTGACATGGCCGAATACATCGGTGGGGCTAGCGATCCGGAAGTCTCAAAAATGGCCCTGGAGATCATGCAGAGGGGCTTCCCCATCCACCTGGGACAGCCTGTTGAGGTCACCGAGGCCGGCGATCAGTTGAAAGTCACTGCCGGTGACCAGTCCGTGGTGGTCGATAAGGTGCTCGCCAGTCTGGGCCGGACACCCAATGTGGAAGGTCTGGCGTTGGAGAATGCCGGCATATCACTGGATCAGCGTGGCATTCCGCTCTACGATCCCAACACCGTGCAGTGCGGCGATTCCCATATCTTCATTGCCGGCGATGTCAACGGTGAACGGCCGATCCTGCATGAGGCGGGACAAGCGTGTCGCTACCTCGTGAAAGATTTTGGGACATCCGAGTCCCCAAAATCGACTCGCCAACGCGACAGCCGTTATGCCCCGACCG
>JAHXHT010000376.1 GCA_025656435.1 Candidatus Thiodiazotropha sp. (ex Gloverina cf. vestifex)
AAAGTTGTTTGCTTCATGGAGTCTATATAATGATTGGCCTAGAATGTGCACCATTATCCCTCAATCGATGGATTCGTTCAGAGCTTCCTTAGCTAAAGTGATCCTGCGTCCCCAAGCTTAGGCAGCCTACTAGGGGGGGTGTCTTTGGCTGCATGAGAGGGTATGGTGTCGCCTGTATTCAACGGTCTGGGTGGTTTTTTCATGCTGCGTGTTTTTCTTCGGTGGAGTTTGCTGTTACCTGCTGTTCTTTTTGTGACAGCCTGTGGCCGGAGCCCCGCTGACCATCAGCAGACCTTGCTGGTCTTCGGTACGCTACTGGATATCAAGGCCTACACGGACAAACCGGAGCAGTTCAATAAGGCGGTGCAGAATCTGGATGAGACCTTTCAGGCCATGCACCGGGAGTGGCATGCCTGGAAGGGCGAGGGGGAGTTGGTCAGACTGAATCGGGCCTTTGCCGATGGGCAGTCGATGAGCGTATCCGAGTCGCTAGGTGAGCTGCTTCGCCAGTCTCAAGCCTATTCGCAAAAGAGCGACGGACTATTCAATCCGGCGATTGGCCGCCTGATCGGACTTTGGGGTTTTCACAGTGACGAGCCTCCCGGCGGTCCACCACCAGATCCCAATGCAATTCAGGCACTGTTGGAAGCCTCACCTTCAATGGATGATATCCGCTTCGATGGGAATCTGCTGTCATCGGCGAACGAGACCGTGGAGATAGACCTGGGGGCGTTTGCCAAGGGTTATGCTTTGAATCTGGCCATAGAGAAACTCAAGACCTTTGGTATCGGGCATGCCATCGTCAACGCGGGGGGGGATCTCTGCGTATCAGGCCGTCATGGTGATCGTCCCTGGGCGATCGGTATTCGTCATCCTCTGGGGGAGGGCGTGATCGCCTCGGTGGATGTGTCTGATGGTGAGTGTGTGCTGACATCGGGTAATTACGAACGCTATCGGGAGTATGAGGGTGTTCGGTATGCCCATATCCTCGATCCACGTACGGGATACCCGGTGGAGCATGTGGCTTCGGCGACGGTTATCAGCCCGGATGGTGGTCTTGCCGATGCGGCGGCAACAGCTTTGAGTGTGGCTGGGCCAGATGGCTGGCATCAGATCGCACATCAGATGGAGCTGAATCAAGTGATGTTGGTGAACGAAAAAGGTCGTGTCTATATCACGCCTGAGATGAAGGCGCGTATTGTCTTTCAACAGTCTGTGGATGAAGTGATCATCAGTCAGCCCTGAAGGCATGGCTTAACCACGCTTCGGATTGCTTTGACACTTATGTCGTCTTTCCCTGGACGACGCTATTGGGTTACCTCGTTATTGCTGCAGATCTGCCAGCAGGGTGAAGATATCCAACAGCAGTGCCTGAGCAATCTCATCATATTCGCCGAAACTGCCGCCTGCGCAGAGTGTGATGACCGTATCCTTGCCTTCGAGGTAGAGCATTTCTGTTTGATAGCCTGGATCTTTTCCACTATGGGAGTAGATCAGTTCGCCGGTCTGTTCGATGGTCCGGATATTGATGCCGAGTCCATAAGTGGAGGGAGGCGTGCCGAGACCTGAGGCCTCTAGCATCTCTTGTCGCATCTGCTCGTTTAGCACAAGATCGCTCTTCATCAGGCCGAGAATGAATTTTGCCAAGTCCTGTGCATTGGTCTGAATGCCCCCGTCCGCCAGGCCGAAGTGGCTGTACCAGGGATAGACATCGAAACGCTCTCCCGCTTCATTCGCTGATCGCCATGGAAGGCTGAAAGCCGAGGCGATTAGTCCCCGATAGGCGTAGGCGCGGTTGTATGGCCGTAATTGTGACTG
>JAHXHT010000377.1 GCA_025656435.1 Candidatus Thiodiazotropha sp. (ex Gloverina cf. vestifex)
ACAGTCACAATTACGGCCATACAACCGCGCCTACGCCTATCGGGGACTAATCGCCTCGGCTTTCAGCCTTCCATGGCGATCAGCGAGTGAAGGCCAGCTTCACCAGGCAGTATGGCACTGCAATCAGATTCGCACTTTTCTCAAAGAGAACGGGCCCGACAATGACCGGGTCAGGTCATGGTATCGGGATGCGGAGCAGACGCACCGGGAGATATCGCAGGAGATCAGCGGTCATCCTGATGAGTCATCATCGGAGTAGCCATCCAGCGGTTCTGAGATCCGGCGGTTCTCATCCAGCCAGTCTCCCAGGTCGATGAGTCGGCAGCGCTCGCTGCAGAAAGGACGCCAGCGGGATGTCGATAGCCAGGGGACCGGTTTGTTGCAGGTCGGGCAGGGGACAGAAGTGGCTTTGTTTTGAGTGGAATCTTTGAGGTTCATTTAACCAAAAGGAATTTTGAATTCTGAGTTATGAATTTTGAATTTCGGTGTTCGCTTCGCTCACATCTTTAAAAAAAGGCTCTCCCGTTGCTGCTGACAAGCAAAGCATTATTGAATCACGGAGACTGTACAATCTAAATGCTGACGCCAAGCACTTTAGAAAATACAGGCTGTTAACAGGAAATCAATATCCCGGCTGACCTGTATCGGTCTACCGGTGTCCACCACTTCGAGAAAGCGGATGTTAAAGCGGTTCTTGTTGCCGCTGATCTCGGTGAAAACTGTGGCTGTCCTGGGCAGGCCGACCCGGATCATCTGCGCCGGCGCCGAGTTATCCAGGGTCCGTTGAAAAAGTCCCTGTGGCGCTCGCTCCTGGGTAGACAGGTTACTGTTCCTGACCAGATTGAGCAGCAGCACCACTGCCTCTCTGACGGGATGGAGCTCCTGCATCCACTCACTCATTTGGTCCTGGCGGACTTCATGTGGCTGGTTGAGCCAGTAGTGGTATTGCGGCAGGTCAAAGTTACAGCTGCCACCGGGAATGCTGTTGCGCTGCAAAATGGTGTTGAGAAATTCATTGCTGCGCAGGCGGCGGGCGATCTGGCCATCCAGGCGATAGACCTGATGAATCGCCTGCTCCAGATCATCGAGCACCTGTCCCAGGGTCTGCGTGTCCACGTCGGGTTGCTGACGGACACGTTCCAGATTGCTGGTGTGCCGTTCCAGCTCCTTGAGAATCTCGGTCTTGAGGTCGGAGCGGCCGAAGATGCTGATGATGCTTAACAGGCCTTCGATGGCTGAGCGGTTACTCCATGGGTCGGCTAACGGACGAAAGTGATCCACCTGCATGAACAGGTGTTCCAGTCGCAGAAAGGTGCGAATCCTTTCGTTCAACGGATGTTCAAAATGAATAAGGTCAGCCACGGATGGTGTTTTCTGTGCCGTCGAGGTGCATGAGTTGCTCGGTATTATGTCAGGGCGTGGTCTTAACTGCTAACCATAGATCTCTGAGAAAGACGCTTTTGCAACACGGTTTGCAGCATAAGGCGAAAGCGCTTACCCACGCACACCAGGATTGTGACTGAAACTGTCCAGTATATGGACATAATTGACCCGTTCGAATTCACTGGGGTTGGCTACGGCAATCTGACTGACACGGCCACGGATATCTTCTATCGAGTCAAAGCCCTTCTCCTCCATCCAGGCCTCAACACCAGCAAGAACCGCAGTAATGGCGCTCGGGTCCCTGTTCGAGCAGCAAACTGCAGAGATGTACCACCGCTGATCGCCATGGAAGGCTGAAAGCCGAGGCGATTAGTCCCCGATAGGCGTAGGCGCGGTTGTATGGCCGTAATTGTGACTGT
>JAHXHT010000378.1 GCA_025656435.1 Candidatus Thiodiazotropha sp. (ex Gloverina cf. vestifex)
AGTTGCTTGCTTCATGGGGTCTATATAATGATTGGCCTAGAATGTGCACCATTATCCCTCAATCGATGGATTCGTTCAGAGCTTCCCTAGACACGTGTGGAGCTTTTTTGATACCGGTATATAGCGGGTTTGCTTTTAGGCTAAAAAAAACGGGATATGCTGATTTCAACGTAGTCGTCCTGACGGAAAGGATAGAGTGGATCGTCTTCGGGCACATTGAACCAGAGGCGCGCCTGGGCGCTTACCTTCCAGAGGTTGCCGATACGACGGCTTGTTTCAAGATTGAAGAGTGCGGCGCTGCTGTCAAGATCTTTGATTATCCCAGCGAGTAGCTCGCTGCCGTCCACATCGTTGGCGGTCAATCTGAAGGCGAGAAAGAGATCGTTCTCAAAAGGAGTCGTGGCTGCATCTTGACGATCGTCATAAAGATATTCGGCCAGCAGACCCAGGTCCATGGTGCTCTCGCCAATTCCTACTAGGGTGTATTCGAAGCCGCCTGTGGCCGCATTGTAGCTGCCGCTATCAGCACTACGGTGTATGGCCTCCAGCTTCCAGAGCCAGTCGCCTTTGGTGGCCTGGAGATCAAGTCCGGTCTGCCGCATGAGTTCATAGAAGGGCGCCAGTAAGATTTCTCCTGCTCCGTTCATTGCCGGCATGAACAGGGGGTCGCGGCTGGTGCCGTTGAAGTGTGAGAGACCAATATCCCAGTCACCGATGAAATGGGACCATCGAATGGCCAGGTCGAGATGTCGCTCCTCCCTGTCGGACTCATAACCGGCCAGATCGGTATCGACCCGTGGATGAGTGCGCAGGCGCCCATCCTCACCGGGAAAGGTTCGTTCACGGAATCCTGCAAGTAGGTAGAAATCGAGGATGCCCCAATCCCGCTCGAGGGATAGTTTGAACATAGGTTGGCCCAGCTTCTGTTCTCCGTCGGGGTTTTCAACCAGGTCGGTCTGGTTGATGATATCCACCAGATGCAGTGCCTCAGTCACGCCCCAGAAAACCTTACCGATTCCAACCCGGCTCTCCCAGCCGTTACCGGCGTAGGTCCAGATCAGTTCACGGATACCTGCATGACTTCGTTCATCATCTTCGCTGTCCCAGCGGGCGAAGGGGATAAACAGAAGGCTCTGTTTGTCGTTATCCCAGCGCTGAAAATACTCGGGTTGAACAGCGAGCGACAAGGCATGGTCAGGTTGGTCACTGTCAAGTGGGTTCTGCAGGAAATAGCGTCCCTGGCCCTCCACGTATCCGCTCCATTCTCCAGCGCAAAGGAATCCTGGCAACAGCAGGAGGATACAAAACCAGACTTTCACTCTATAGACTCCTTGGGGAAGAGCATTGCGGATTGGAAGGGTGCGGCAGGGCCGCACCCAGTGTTTATCGGGCTCGTTTGAGACTGTTCTTGTTGAAGTCTCCATCACTCAGTCCCGAGCGGAAGTCATATTTTTCCCAACTTAGCAGGGTACTCTTGCCGGTCTGGTGATTCTCCATGTACATTTGATCTGCACGCCAGTACTGATCTAGGTATTGCTGATAGCCACGAAATACCAGCGTCTTTAACAATGCATTTTTACGGTCGTAGTATTCGATCTTGAGTGGGATGAATCGCGCTTGATCAACCCAGACCTGCTGCCGGGTATAGCCAGAATTGGGATCGACTGGGTACCGTTCCAGGAGGAAGCTGGCCTTGCCTTCATAGCTGTTCTCCTCCGCTGATCGCCATGGAAGGCTGAAAGCCGAGGCGATTAGTCCCCGATAGGCGTAGGCGCGGTTGTATGGCCGTAATTGTGACTGTT
>JAHXHT010000379.1 GCA_025656435.1 Candidatus Thiodiazotropha sp. (ex Gloverina cf. vestifex)
GAGAGGAAGGTAAAAACCGTGGCCCCCAGAAAAATGGGTGTTCACCGAATAAAGTACGAGAAAAAAATCATCGCTAACCCAATGAAAGCCAGAACAAAAAACAAAATCTAAATGATTTGCGTTACCAATACCCTTATTTCAATGTTGTCGGAGAGGCATGCAGACAATTCTGAGTCTGGGGATCGGGGCACTCGTGCTCGTGGCCTTTATCTGGTTTCTGCCCATTCTACTGATCCTGCGCTCGCAGAAAACCAATGGAGCCGAGAAACTGTTCTGGATTTTGGCAGTGATCTTCGTCTCCTGGTTTGCCTGGATACTCTATGCATTACTGGCCCCGCTAGGTGGAGAGGCGGAAACATAAAAATCACAACCGTCTACCAGCATATAAATATTAATCCGAAGACGGTGTTTTCTATTTGCGATAAGGATTATCGACGCCGCATGTCGGCACTGGGAGGAGAAAAATGCAAGCTATTGTAATGAGAGAGACTGGTGGCCCTGAAGTCCTTGGGCTGGAGCTGATCTCCGATCCTGAAATTGTTACACCCACGCAGATCAAGGTCGAAATCAAGGCGGCCGGCGCCAACCCCATCGATACCAAGTTACGCAGTCGAGGCGTCTTCATCCCCGATGGTTTGCCTGCCGTTCTCGGCTGTGATGGAGCCGGTATCGTGGTGGAAACCGGTAGTGAGGTAAGTGCCTTCAGGGAGGGTGATGAGGTTTGGTTTTGTCAGGGTGGCTTGGGGGGGCTGCAGGGGAATTATGCAGAGTACATTGTCATCGAGGAATTGGACTGCTGCAGAAAGCCGGCCTCGATTGACTTCGCTCACGCGGCTGCGGCGCCGCTGGTGCTGATCACAGCCTGGGAGGCGCTATTCGGTCGGGCACAACTGGCCGAGGGCCAAACACTGCTGGTGCATGCCGGTGCGGGAGGTGTGGGTCATGTGGCTATTCAGTTGGCTAAGCAAATGGGTGCTCGCGTTGTGACTACTGTCAGTAGTCCGAAGAAGGCAGAGTTCGTTCGCAGCCTGGGTGCCGATGCGGTAATCAATTATCGGGAGACCGATTTTGCCGAGGAGGTAATGCGTCTCACTGAGGGTAATGGGGCGGACGTGGTGCTGGATACCGTCGGTGCAGAGGTTTTTAGCGCATCGATTCCCGTAACCGCCCATTACGGTGATCTCGTGACTCTGCTGGATCCTGGTGCAGATATTGACTGGAAAGAGGCCAGAACACGTAATCTTCGGATCGGTTTCACTTTAATGCTGACACCGATGCTGCGGGAGCTACCTCAAGCCAGAGCTGATCAGGTCGCTATCCTAAGTAACTGTTCTGAATTCATTGACAGCGGCAGCATAAAAATCAGCCTGTCGGATAGTCTGCCTTTGACGCAGGCTGCCACAGCGCATCGTATGGTCGAAGAGGGTCATACCCAGGGGAAGATTGTACTCATCCCCTAGCCGCTTTGTTGGAGCGACCTGTGTGAGATGTTGATACGACTCCTACAAACAAGGTACTACTGGCTGGTGCCGCTGATCTTCTGGCTATTCGTTGCCGGTGCATCTCTGTTATGGAATCTGAATAGAATCGAGCATTCCATTGGTGATATCGCTATGGAACGGGGCAGGATCATGTTCGAGATGGTCAGGCAGACCAAGATCAACCCCAGGATAATGGCTACCGATGCCACAATCTTTAAAAAGCAAGCGATCAAGCGTGTCGCTACCTCGTGAAAGATTTTGGGACATCCGAGTCCCCAAAATCGACTCGCCAACGCGACAGCCGTTATGCCCCGAC
>JAHXHT010000380.1 GCA_025656435.1 Candidatus Thiodiazotropha sp. (ex Gloverina cf. vestifex)
CAGTCACAATTACGGCCATACAACCGCGCCTACGCCTATCGGGGACTAATCGCCTCGGCTTTCAGCCTTCCATGGCGATCAGCGAAAGTAGCTACAGCAAAGCAAGGCCAGAACACAAAGAATCGGCTTGGTGCTGGAGTGATGCTCCAGTCGCGATTAGAATAGCACGATGTCAAGAAAAGCTAAGAAAAAAAGTCCTGGTGGCGCGACGATCGCACTGAATAAAAAGGCATCCCACGATTATTTCATCGAGGAGCGCTATGAAGCCGGTATTGCGCTGCAGGGATGGGAGGTCAAGAGCCTGCGTGAAGGTCGTATCCAGATCAAGGAGAGTTATATCACCGTTAAAGAGGGTGAGGCTTTTCTGTTTGGCGCTCACATCGTACCGCTGAGTACGGCATCCACCCACATCCACACTGACCCGACCCGGACACGCAAGCTTCTGCTGCACCGAGGAGAGCTGAACAAACTGATTGGACTGGTTGAGCGTAAAGGCTACGCCCTGGTACCTACCGCTATGTACTGGAAGAAAGGCATGGCCAAACTGGAAATTGGTCTGGCGAAGGGCAAGAAACTCCATGACAAGCGCTCCAGCGAGAAAGACCGTGACTGGAAACGGGAAAAAGAGCGTCTGTTTAAGCATGGCTGAGACACCGGTTACTGGGTCCATACCATCAGTTCCAGTCCGTATCGTCTCTAAAAGATACCGAGTGGGTCACCCATCACTCGCCAGGAACCAAACCCTCGCGTATAGTGTCTACTCACTTGACCGTCATGGGGGCGACGTAGGCTTCGACGGGGGTTGCAAAACCTGAAGTGCATGTCGAGGGGCAGAACACCTCGTAAATCCAGCTGCAAACTTATAGTTGCCAACGACGACAACTACGCACTCGCCGCTTAATACCCGGTAGGGTGCCGTCTGACTGGAGCCGTGCCTGTGCGTCCAGCTCTCAGGCGTCATATCTCACGGGATCGCATTGAAGCTCGTCCGGGGCGGATATGTTAAAACCTTACCGGAATCGCTTGCTACATACCCTGTCCGTCGGGTGGTAGCCGGTTAAAAATAATAGGCAGGACTAAGCATGTAGAACTTTTGGCAGAGGACTCGCGGACGGCGGTTCGAATCCGCCCGCCTCCACCATTCAGACACTCCAAAATAATCAAAGCCAGCGTAACTGCTGGCTTTTTTTGTCCTCAATCATTCACAAGACACATTGGGAATATCGCTACATCCAATTTATTTTGAAGCGTAACTGAGGTTACTATGCCACCCCACTATCTACTTTTTACGAACCGGCAATCACCCATTTCACATTCAGAAAAGTACAGGGACAATCCTGAAGATTACTTTTCTGCCGCTTGCCGCTTCCTGGTTTTTCTCTCTTGCAAGTGCCACTTCTGTGGTGGATCGCTGGACTGTTTCCTTCAACGGAGACCCGCTCTCGAGGTATGCCCTGTTTAATCACGAAGGTGGCGACAGATTCTGCATGCTGTAGCGCTGTACGCATACTTTCGAGTGGAGGTTGCCGAGTCTCTGCAACGCCGGTAAGCACCAGCATTGTACTGGGATTTTGCCGTAATACTGTGGCTGCACCAGATAACAGTGTGTGGGATTGCAATGTGAGCTCCCCTGTCTCGCCATCAATAACAAGTGAATAGTTTTGTTTCAGCCTGATCGGCGGACTTAAACAAGCGTGTCGCTACCTCGTGAAAGATTTTGGGACATCCGAGTCCCCAAAATCGACTCGCCAACGCGACAGCCGTTATGCCCCGACCG
>JAHXHT010000381.1 GCA_025656435.1 Candidatus Thiodiazotropha sp. (ex Gloverina cf. vestifex)
GGTCGGGGCATAACGGCTGTCGCGTTGGCGAGTCGATTTTGGGGACTCGGATGTCCCAAAATCTTTCACGAGGTAGCGACACGCTTGTTGAATTTTCAATAACCAGCTAGATTGCAAACCCTCGACATATTCATCTTCTGTGGGTAAATGAGTGGCAATTTGATTAATTGACTTGGCGATTTTTACCGCTTTTTGCACGCACCCGATTTTCGGTTTGTACATAGACAGTGTCAGTTGTTGCCATACTGGCGTGTCCAAGGTCTTCTGACAGATCTTTCAATGCACGCCCCCGTTCAACTTCCATGCTAGCACCGGTGTGTCTCAGCCAGTGTGTGGAGGCTTCCTTTAGCTTTCTGGCATTATCCTCTCCTTCAAGGAGGCGCATTTTGTCGTAAGCCTTGTCTAATACATCCTGTACAATTCGCGTGAGTTGACGTGACGTCATGCCACCTTGGCCACGTATTTTTTCGACTATGGGCCAGTTTTCACTGGGTGATGGCAGGGGAGTTAACCCACGATATTTTCGATAGCGTTTGAGATATTCAATGAAACTCTCGGGCACCGTAATATCCCTGAGTTTACGGCCTTTACCGAAGACTTTAAGCCACCAATTGCCGTCAGAATCCTGCCAAAAGTGACTCATCACGGGCGTCCAGTTCTTACGTTCCGATAGCTCGGATATACGTAAAAACAGTGTCTTCAATGCACAAATGATAAACAAGCTACGTTCGTAGAGCCGGTCTTCATTGGCGAGATCCAAGGCAACGTTGAAGACGTACTGCCACTGAGCTTCCGTTAACCGACGGATCTCCTTGACCTGAGAGTCCTTGATGAAATGCCGGCAGTCAGGCTTGGCGATTTGAGCGGGGTTGCCATACAGATGCTCTTCATTCATCAGATACTTATAGAAAGCAATGACCGCAGTAAAGGTCGCCGTTAATGTTTGCTGTGATGGTTTGTACTTTTTCTTATCGGGTGGTGAAAGGTTGGTATCGCTGTTTTTGGGTACTTTGAGCTTATAAGGCGCCCAAGATGGATTTTGGGTATATCGTCCATCTTGGAAGACGAATTTTTCATGATTGGCCAGGCTAATCCAGGATGCTGGCGGTTGCCAGCAGAAATCAGCGTATTCCAGGATGTCCGCTTTGCGCAACTGTTCCATGGGCTTCGATTTAATCAGAAACACCCATAACAGGAATCGTTCGGTTTCATTGCGAAAGCGTGTGAAGGTATGTTGAGACTTGTTACGGCCAATGTAGTTCAGAAACTCTTGGCCCCAGCACCAGTTCGTCATCCACCAGGGGTCTCCGGATTCCATAAACTGCCCGAGTTCCATGTAGTCTCCAAAACTCAGTTTTTTCAGCTCGTTGTAAATCGGATACAGCGGTACGGGTTTCGGGATAGCCATGGTCTGCCTGAATTAGTGGAATACTTAGGATGTATTGATTCTACAGGCATTTATTCACTATGTCGAATACTAAAGAGTATTTGAAATAAGAGCTGTAGAGAGTAAATGGGACCGACCACCCTCCTTTTCAAACATTCTAATTAATCATATGTCTGCATTACCCCCCATGCTTTTCTATAAATACCAGAAATACCAGGAGTATCTGTAAATCTCACGTCCAGGCTGTAATCTCCATGCTCTTCTGAGAGCCTACTATCGCTGATCGCCATGGAAGGCTAAAAGCCGAGGCGATTAGTCCCCGATAGGCGTAGGCGCGGTTGTATGGCCGTAATTGTGACTGTTAGGGAACGATGTAGGGCATACAGAGA
>JAHXHT010000382.1 GCA_025656435.1 Candidatus Thiodiazotropha sp. (ex Gloverina cf. vestifex)
TTGTTTGCTTCATGGGGTCTATATAATGATTGGCCTAGAATGTGCACCATTATCCCTCAATCGATGGATTCGTTCAGAGCTTCCCTAGATAGTCTCGGGTTTATAACTGGTAGTGCGGAAAGCCCAGTCGGAGATATGTCGGTATTTTTTACAAATTGGATGCTATGCGCCGGTCCTTATGCCGGTATTAAACAAGCATTGTTCCAAAAGCGTGGTCGTAGGTGCAAAATTCCACCACCTGTACAGTAGCGAGAGGGAATGGGCCATGGTGCCGATCAAATACCAGGTAGTCGGTGAAGAGGAATACGAATTCCGTCTTGAAATCGACAGTTCGGGTGAGTACGCCGTACATACAGGCACTTACACGACACAGAAACCCCGGTCCGGTAATCTGACTGCGCAACAGACTGCGGATTTGATGGCGGCTATTACCGCATTGAAAATCCCTCAACCCCATCCAATGCCAGCCGGGGCCAATGCCTTTGAGTCCAAACTCGTCATCGGTGAAGGTAATGATGCAATTGTCTATCCCTTCTGGGAGGGAGCGATTGAAGAAGATACCAAGCTGCGAACTTTGGTACGTCTACTGGAAGTGATTTAGCGTCACACAAGAGGCTATGGCTGCTCAATGAACATTGTTTATTCTCATTCCCGCAGAAGATTTAGAATCGCAAAGTCCCTAATATTTGTGACTTTATCTGATGCATGCGGTCAAATTACCCGGAGAACCGTTCTCAGGTAGTTCTAATGGAAAGTTCAGAAAATATTCCCAACGGTACAGAGTGCGATATCGACGGTAAGTCCTGCGTCTTCTATGACGGTTATTGGATCAAACGCTATGAGCCGATGGAAGATAATCTTGAGACCAAGAAAACACTCATTGAAGCGTTGACTCGCCGTTTGTTCAATCATGTCGAGCATGGCATCAATATGCCGGGTCACAGATTGGACGAAGCCAGAAAGGCTTATGAAGAGGAAGATGATCCCGCACGTAAACGCGTCAAAGGCGCTATGCTGGCTGGCGCGCTGTTTAATCGTGGTACCGATATTTTCCGTGAGCTGGTCAAGTTAGGTGAGGATGAAGTCAAGGCCGGACGGGGCAGGGAGATGCTGCATGAGTGCGGTCAGTACCTTCTACAGGCCCTGGATATGGGGAAGATGGTCAGGCATCGCAGTGGGGATGAGGGTATCGATGAACTCTGGGGCGAACCCTTCAGAGCGTTTTCCGTGCCGATTAGCTCATTTTATGAGACCCGCTATCTCAAGATTGCCCAGACGATGCACGATATCGATCGTATCTCAGATGCGATGAATCATGCCTTCACAAGTAGCTATTTCTTCCCAAATGCCGAAGTGCTGATTGGTGAATTTGCCGAGGCGGCAAAACTCAAGAGCGAGACACTACGTACTGATCCGGTTATTTTTGATGTCTGGCCTAAGTTTGTTGTTGCCGGAGAAAGGCTGCTGGAGCTCGCACCTGCGGAAAAGACCAATAACTCTTGTACCGCGTGCTGGGAGGCCGATGAGGGTAGCCGTCTAATCAAGGAGGGGGCCTGCCTCATTACCCATATCGCCCGAGCACGTGTACCGATGCCGAAGAGTGCCAAGCAATTCGTCGAAAGATGTTATGCCTATACGAAGTGCCGAATGCCGGCGGCATCCTCTGATAGTATCGAATTGAAGTCCCTCGCTGATCGCCATGGAAGGCTGAAAGCCGAGGCGATTAGTCCCCGATAGGCGTAGGCGCGGTTGTATGGCCGTAATTGTGACTGTT
>JAHXHT010000383.1 GCA_025656435.1 Candidatus Thiodiazotropha sp. (ex Gloverina cf. vestifex)
CGGTCGGGGCATAACGGCTGTCGCGTTGGCGAGTCGATTTTGGGGACTCGGATGTCCCAAAATCTTTCACGAGGTAGCGACACGCTTGCGTGATCCTGATATTGCCGCCAACGATGTGCGTGACAGGGTGGGCCGGGTGCGCGGTCAACTATCTGACGACGTGGAAGAACCGGTGGTGGCCAAGGTGGAGGCGGATGCCCAGCCAGATTATCTGGATGGCGATGTCCAGTGATCGCCACAACAAGCTGGAGATCTCCGAGGTGGCCGATCAGGTGGTGCGTGATCAGCTGCAGACCATCAATGGTGTGGCAAGTGTAGAGATCTTTGGTGAACGACGTTATGCCATGCGAATCTGGCTTGATCCTGTCCGCCTGGCTGCCTTCAACCTGACCACGCAGGATGTGGAAAATGCTTTGCGTGGGCAGAATCTGGAAGTCCCTTCCGGTCGTATTGAAAGCAGCGACCGTGAGTTCACCGTGCTGGCAGAGACCGATCTGAAAACCCCCCTGGAGTTCAGTGAAATCATTCTGCGGGATATCGATGGCTACCTGGTCCGCCTGGGAGATGTGGCCAGAGTTGAACTGGGACCTGAAGACGAGCGTGTGGTTACCCGATACAAAGGGGAAACCGCCGTTGCGTTGGGTGTGGTGAAGCAGTCTGTGGCGAACCCGCTGGAGATCTCGCAGGGGATCAGTGAACTGCTACCGAGTCTGATTAAGACGCTTCCCGAAGGCATGACGATCGATGTGGCCTACGATTCGTCGGTCTTTATTCAGCGCTCTATTGAAGGGGTTTTTACGACTATCTTTGAGGCTGTTGCACTGGTCATTTTAGTGATCTTTCTGTTTCTGAGGTCGGTACGTGCAACGCTGATTCCCATGGTAACCATCCCGGTATCGCTGATCGGTGTGTTCGCGATGATGTATGGTTTCAGTTACTCCATCAACGTGTTGACGTTGCTGGCCATGGTACTGGCGGTCGGCTTGGTGGTGGATGACGCCATTGTGGTGCTGGAAAATATCCACCGCTATGTTGAGAAGGGATTGCATCCAATCAAGGCGGCGCTCAAAGGTAGCAGTGAGATCGCCTTTGCAGTCATCGCCATGACCCTGACACTGGTGGCAGTCTTCGCACCCATCTCGTTTTCCCTTGGCCGCACAGGCAAGCTGTTTACTGAATTTGCATTAACCCTGGCAGGTGCTGTGCTGGTCTCAGGTTTTACTGCTCTGACCCTGTCGACCATGATGTCTTCCAGGTTGCTACGGCATCAGGAACAACATAATTGGTTCTACAATTTAGGGGAGAAGGCCCTGGGAGGGTTAATCTCCGGTTATCAAAATTTACTGGGTTTCACGCTCAGGATACGCTGGCTGATCCTGCTGTTGGCCTTGGCCTTGGCCTTGGCCTTGGCCTTGGCCTTGGGCGTGGGCGTGGGTGGGGGTAGTTATGTCTTGTTTAATGGCTTGCAATCTGAGTTGGCGCCCATGGAAGACCGCAGTTTCTTTATGACCTGGGGCATGGCGCCGCAGGGATCGACGGTGGACTACACCAATCGCTACTCGAAGCAGATGGAGGCCATCACCGGTACTGTGCCGGAGGTTAAGACCACGTTTACCGTGGTTGGTTTTCCGGTGGTTACCGAGACCTTGGCCTTCAGCAATCTGCAGTTTCAAGCGTGTCGCTACCTCGTGAAAGATTTTGGGACATCCGAGTCCCCAAAATCGACTCGCCAACGCGACAGCCGTTATGCCCCGACCGT
>JAHXHT010000384.1 GCA_025656435.1 Candidatus Thiodiazotropha sp. (ex Gloverina cf. vestifex)
GTCGGGGCATAACGGCTGTCGCGTTGGCGAGTCGATTTTGGGGACTCGGATGTCCCAAAATCTTTCACGAGGTAGCGACACGCTTGTGTTTTGAAAACACGAGCGGGATCAACTGCCAGTTTTTCAGCCGCCTCCTCACCATAGGATTCATGACTGGGATCATGGGTGTATTGATGTGTCTTGAAGAAAATGCCTGATTTTTTAGCCATCGCAACAGCAGGTGTCATTCATCTATCTCATGTGTATAGCCGACGACTCGATGGGTGATATACATAATCAGCAAAACGGCCAAACCGAAAAGATAAAGGCCGGGATGAATTTCGACCTCAGCCACCACACCCAGTTTGACAGTTACGATCATCACCGCCACCACCATCACATCAAGCATCGCCCATCGACCATAGTCGTGCATCATCTTGAGAAGCCGACCAAAATACGGTGACCTCACCTCGCGATGGTGTAACAACATAAACAGCAGTCCTATCTTGATCAGGGGCAGGAGCACACTGAACCCCCCTACGGCAAACAGCACAAGCCATTGCCCTCTTGCATAGAGCTCGGCCAACCCGGTGACAATAGAAAAAGAGTTGGCGATGAAGATAAATTTCGTCAGTGTCAGCATGGGCATGAAATAGCCAAGCGCCAACACCAATGTGGACAGCATCAGGAGCCATCGCAATACTCTGGCCTGCTTCACAGGAATCATGAGCGTTTCAACCACTGTTTCTTCGTTACGATTCATAGGCACTCTGATGAGTCAATCGTCACAGCCGATAAAAGAATAGCGGGATGGTGCCAGAATCATGAAGGCTTGATCACTACTACATCCAATTTGGTTTCTTCATGCAAGATCAGCATGACAAATGCGTTGTCTTACAGATACTGAGGCGCACCATGTTATCAAGATAGTTTTGGGAGAGCACTTAACCCGCTGCCGGTAAACGGTAGAAGTGTCTGGCATTTTCGCAAAACACACGCTTGACGCCATTTTCACAGAGTGCCTCACCAATACGCTCCAAATCCCTAACAGCAAATGGTCTGGGGGCGCGAGTCGATGGCAGGTCGGAACCAAACATCAGACTGTCAGGATTCGCAGCGAAGATCTCCCGCAACAGGGGAATAGGATTCGATTCCAGGCGTCCGAAGCCACTGGCTTTTACTTTCATTCCCTGCTCGACCAGTCCGAGCAGGCGATCTGAAGCCTGTCTGGAAAGCGCCAGGTGATCGATACTGACCGCCGGCAATTCGCTGAGCATGGTGTGGTATCGATCGATAATCAGTGCATCGGTATAGAGTTCCACATGCCAATTCAACCGTTCATAAATATGATGCGCAAAGTTCTCCAGCTTCGCCAGCACCTCTGAACCACCCCGGTAAAGATTGAAGCGCACACCTCTGACCCCTGCATCATCCAACTGTTGAAGCATGCTGTCATCCACCGAAGCCGGCAATTGAGAGACCCCCACAAAGCCAGGACCCAATGTTTCGAGAGCCGCCAGGAGATAGTTCTGATCGAAGGCCTGAAAGGACCCGGATACCACCACCCCACCCTTCAGCGGTAGGTCGTTCATACGTTCGAGATAGTCGTCACAAGTGAATGGCAATGGCAGGTATCCCTGGTTCTCTACCAGGGGAAATCGCGGATCGATGATATGGAAATGGGCCAAGCGTGTCGCTACCTCGTGAAAGATTTTGGGACATCCGAGTCCCCAAAATCGACTCGCCAACGCGACAGCCGTTATGCCCCGACCG
>JAHXHT010000385.1 GCA_025656435.1 Candidatus Thiodiazotropha sp. (ex Gloverina cf. vestifex)
GGTGAAATGCACTGTTTTTCTTCGCTCATGGCAGTTTTGAAGCAAGCGAGAGGAAACGTTCGCTGACAAACGATTCGTTCAGAGCTTCCCCTAGGGAGTCGGAGATGAATCAACCTAATACCCTGACACTCCTGTGGAGGTGACGACTTGAAGCCCGAACAGCAAGCCACTTATACTCAGTCCCCACCTATACCAGTTAGAAATCCATAAGCAGATAAAGAAAGGCTGTCCCGCATGACCATATACAGTTTCAATCCACCTATTCGCACTCTAATGGGCCCAGGCCCGTCTGATGTTCATCCACGCATTCTTGAGGCTCTCTCCAGACCGACAATCGGCCACCTGGATCCCGTCTTCGTAGAGATGATGGAACAGACCAAAACACTACTTCAGTACGCCTTTCAAACAGACAATGCACTGACCATGCCTGTCTCCGCGCCCGGCTCGGCCGGCATGGAGACCTGCTTCGTCAATCTGGTGGAACCCGGTGACAAAGTCATCGTCTGCCAGAACGGCGTCTTCGGCGGCCGCATGAAAGAGAACGTGGAGCGTTGTGGCGGCACAGCAGTGATGGTCGAGGACGATTGGGGCAAGACGGTGGATCTCGCCAAGGTCGAGGCAGCGCTTGAGAGCCACAAGGATGCCAAAATCCTCGCTTTCGTCCATGCTGAGACATCCACCGGTGCCCGCTCCGACGCAAAGGAGCTGGTGGAGCTAGCCCATCGCAACGACTGCCTGGCCATTGTCGATGCAGTGACCTCCCTCGGCGGATCTGAACTGAAGGTGGATGCGTGGCAGATTGATGCTATCTACTCCGGCACCCAGAAGTGTCTCTCCTGTGCGCCAGGTACCTCCCCAATCAGCTTCAGCGAGCGCGCATTGGATAAAGTCCGTAACCGCAGCAGTAAAGTACAGAGCTGGTTTCTTGACCTCAATCTGGTAATGGGATACTGGGGTAGCGGTCAAAAGCGTGCCTATCACCATACGGCGCCGGTAAACGGCCTCTACGGGCTGCACGAAGCCCTGGTGATCCTCCAGGAGGAAGGACTGGAGAATGCCTGGACACGTCACACGAAAATGCACAATGCCCTCAAGGCAGGCATGGAGGCCATGGGGCTCGACTTCATCGTTGACGAGGCACACCGCCTGCCGCAACTAAACGCCGTCTCCATCCCGGAAGGCGTAGACGACGCCGCTGTGAGAGGCCGCCTGCTCAACGAATACAACCTGGAACTGGGTGCCGGCTTAGGCGCCCTAGCCGGAAAGGTCTGGCGTATCGGGCTCATGGGCCACAGCGCCCGCGCGGAGAATATCCTGCTCTGTGTAGGTGCCTTGGAGGCCATCCTGAGTGACCTGAAGGCTCCCATCAATACTGGGGTCGCCCTGGCAGCAGTGCAACAGTCACTCCAATCCTGAGCGTGACAGACCTGCCTCTGCTGATCGAGCCGGAGGCCCTGCGCGCCCTGCTCGACCAAGCTGACCTGCTGGTGGTGGATCTCTGCAAGGAGACCACCTACCAGCAGTTACATATCCCTGGGGCACTGCATCTGCCCTACGCCCAGATCATCACTGCACGTCCTCCGACTCACGGTCTACTGCCTGAACCTGAGAGACTGGAACAGGTCTTCTCCACCTATGGCACAAGCGTGTCGCTACCTCGTGAAAGATTTTGGGACATCCGAGTCCCCAAAATCGACTCGCCAACGCGACAGCCGTTATGCCCCGACCG
>JAHXHT010000386.1 GCA_025656435.1 Candidatus Thiodiazotropha sp. (ex Gloverina cf. vestifex)
TGCACTGTTTTTCTTCGCTCATGGCAGTTTTGAAGCAAGCGAGAGGAAACGTTCGCTGACAAACGATTCGTTCAGAGCTTCCCTAGATGACACGCAATGGCAGGCCCTGCAGGGTGAGTTCTATCTGGACTGCTACCATGCCCACCATGGGTATCCGGCAGAAAATCCAGACAGTCTAAGAGACTGGCTGCAGGAAGCCGGTCTTTATGCAGATATGGAAAATGCTTTCTTTCGTGGCTGGCTTCTCCGCCGTTTATCAGAAACCACTGAATGATTTTGCGTATGCGTCCAGTAGCGAAAAAGTTTCCCCACCTGTCTGTCTGTGGATCTTTCCTATTCTAGATCTCCTTGTATGCTTTAAACCCTCACGTTTGCCAAACGCCTATCATGCAATGAGATGGATTTTTTATCGCTTCTTGTTCATCCATGAGAAATGAATAGCACGATAGACTGGCGGGTTATTAATCCACCTGCCATACCTAATCTACAAGGAAAGTTTAGAGGTAGAGTTACATACCTCTGCCTCAATATAGAAAAAAACAGTCGATCGCGAGGAGCTAAAAAAATGCCATGGCGTACAATCACCTTCCCCGGCTTAATCTTTCTTCCTCTGCTTTTCATGGGGTGCAGTGAACCGCCCCCGCCCGATCCCGTTGAAACTGTGCGTCCGGTAAAAACCATACTCATTGAAACGACAGGACAGGGGGGGATTCGAACGTTCCCCGCCCGTATCGATGCCGGTCGCAAGGCTGAATTATCATTCCGGGTCGCCGGAAAAATCATCGAGATACCTGTAAAGGAAGGTGACCGGATCGCAAAAGACCAGGTAGCGGCTTCACTTGACCCAACCGAATATCAGATCAAGTACAACGACCGCAAGGCAACATTCGATAAAGCCAAAAGAAACTTCAGTCGGGCCAAGGAGCTGGTAGTAAAAGGCAATATTTCAAAAATGGACTTCGACCGCCTTGAAGCGGAATATAAGAGTGCCACTGCGTCGCTGGAATCGGCGCAACAGGATCTCAACTACACCAAACTGACCGCCCCTTTCAGCGGCATCATCGCCAAACGGCATATCCAGGCCTTCGAGGAGGTACAGGCCAAGCAGCTCATCTTCGATCCGCAGGATCTCACCCAGCTCGAGGTCAAGTTCGATGTACCGGAGAGCCTGCTGCGCCGGGTACAAGGTGTTAATGACCGTGACGCCGTACGGGACCGCAAGCCGATCCCCGTCTTTGTCTCGTTCTCCGATAATCCGGAGGAGCATTACCGTCTAAAATTCCGCGAAGTCAGTACCAAGGCTGACGCGAACACCCAGACCTTTGAGGTCACCTATACTATGGAGGAGGTCGATGGCGTCACCATCCTGCCAGGCATGACCGCAAATGTGACTGCCGACCTCAGCAGCCTGAACAACGAAGATACCATTCATACCGTTCCCTCCAGCGCCATCGTCGGCGACTATAAGCTCGCTCCAACTGCCTGGTTGGTCGATGAGGTGTCGATGACAGTCAAACCCCGACCGGTCAAGGTGGGTCGACTCCTCGGAGATCGGGTCCAGGTACTCGAGGGCCTGACGGAGGGCGACCGCATCGTCACAGCCGGCACCCCTTTCCTGGTTGAAGGGATGAAGGTCAAGCGTGTCGCTACCTCGTGAAAGATTTTGGGACATCCGAGTCCCCAAAATCGACTCGCCAACGCGACAGCCGTTATGCCCCGAC
>JAHXHT010000387.1 GCA_025656435.1 Candidatus Thiodiazotropha sp. (ex Gloverina cf. vestifex)
TAACAGTCACAATTACGGCCATACAACCGCGCCTACGCCTATCGGGGACTAATCGCCTCGGCTTTCAGCCTTCCATGGCGATCAGCGGACGAAGTGAATAATGCGAACTTTTTTCCGCTAAAACAAGTGCCTGTTAGGATATTCATATAATCTAGTCATACGCTTTAGAATAAACACGATGATCTTCCTGTTAGATGAAGAACCTTCTGCCCCTTTTCCAGACGTCTCACTGGCCGAGCGTGAGCCCAATGGTCTTCTCGCTGTCGGTGGTGACCTCTCGCCGCAGCGGTTAATCAGCGCCTATATGCAGGGTATTTTCCCCTGGTTCAGTGAAGATGAACCAATTCTCTGGTGGTCCCCCGACCCCCGAACTGTGCTCTACCCTGAAAAAATCAGAATTAGCAGAAGCCTTCGCAAAGCATTGAGAAAAAAGCAGTTTCAGGTCAGTTTCGACCGGGATTTTGCCGGTGTTATCAAAGGCTGTGCGGCACCCAGAGACAACTCGCCCGGTACCTGGCTGCTACCGGAAATGATCGAGGCGTATCACCAGCAACATGCGCTGGGACTGGCCCACTCGGTAGAGGTCTGGCAGGATGGAGTTCTCGTGGGTGGCCTCTACGGTATGGCGATAGGCGCTGTGTTCTTCGGTGAATCAATGTTCAGCCAAGTTCAGGACAGTTCCAAAATTGCCTTGGTGCATCTGAGCCGCGCACTGTCGGACTGGGGATATAGAATGATTGATTGCCAAGTCTACACACAACATCTTGCAAGCTTGGGTGCAGAACAAGTCCCTCGTCAGGTTTTCTGCCATAGTCTTTCCGAATGGACCCGTCTGTCGGGACGCCCTGGCAGTTGGTCTGCTCTCCCCATGATTTGTCCGGAAATTGAAACATGCTGAACGGCGGCGGTTTCAATCAGGACAGCGCCTATGCACTCTATATCAGCCAGGCACACGAGTGCTCCTATTTGCCTGACAGGGAAGCCCGCAGCCTATTTCTGGACCCTTCTGCAAAAGTAACGTCGGCGATCTACCAGCAACTGATAGATCGGGGATTTCGGCGTAGCGGTTGCTATCTCTATCAACCAGCCTGCGCGGTTTGTGATGCCTGTGTCTCGCTTCGTCTGCCGGTGGCGTCGTTCAAACCATCACGCAGCCAGCGGCGCAACTGGAAACAGAACTCACCCCGTTACCAAGTCAATCCTGTAACCGCTGAGTTTCAGGAAGCCCATTTTCAGCTCTACAAACGCTATCTGCTGCAACGCCACCCCGAAGGCACCATGACCTGCAACAGTCCTGGGCAGTATCTCCAGTTTCTCACTTGTGACTGGTCGGAGACCGAGTTCATCGAATTCCGCAAAGAGGGCGAGCTGGCAGCCGTCGCCGTCAGCGACATTCTGCCCAATGGCACCTCATCCATCTACACCTTTTACGATATCGAATTCAGTCAGGATGGTCTTGGCGTCTTCGCCCTTCTTTGGCAGATATACCATGCACAAGCACTGGGAAAGGATTGGGTCTATCCCGGTTTCTGGGTCAAGGATTGCGACAAGATGAACTACAAGACCCGCTTCCGCCCCTACGAAGCCTGGTCCGGCCAGGGCTGGATACTACACCAACACTAAGGAAGCTCTGAACGAATCCATCGATTGAGGGATAATGGTGCACATTCTAGGCCAATCATTATATAGACCCCATGAAGCAAACAACT
>JAHXHT010000388.1 GCA_025656435.1 Candidatus Thiodiazotropha sp. (ex Gloverina cf. vestifex)
TAACAGTCACAATTACGGCCATACAACCGCGCCTACGCCTATCGGGGACTAATCGCCTCGGCTTTCAGCCTTCCATGGCGATCAGCGTCGGACTGGCATATCCTGGGAATCATCTGTCTGCTGGCGCCCACTTTGTCCTTGTTGGTGTTATTTATTCGCTTCAAGCACCCTTTAACTCGCATTCATAATCATATAGCTGTAGATCTGCCCAGCATGCAGAATGAGTTGAGCCTGTTCCTCGCTGCCGGTGTGATGGCGGCGGGTTTAAATGCAGTATTTGCCGGATTTGGCGGATGGCTTCCTTTTTCTTCTTTTGGTGGCATTGAAGCATCACTTGTGCTTTTTTTCATGGTTTTTACTTCCATTTTAGGCGTACATCCCGTAATCAATATCGCTGCCTTAGGCACACTGCTGGCGCCGCTCAATCCGAATGGAACACTACTTGCCATGACGTTTCTTTCAGCTTGGGCCATTGGTGTCGCAAGCAGCCCCTATTCCGGTATCAATCTCTCCATGCAAGGCAGATATCGACAACAGGGACTCGACAGTCTGAAATGGAATGGCATCTACAGTGCGGTGATGCTTTTACTTTCCATGACGGCGCTGAATCTATTTGGTTTAGATTGATGTATTTCGTTATATTCCCGGAAAGAATCAACGTGGACCCTTTATCTGATTCACACTTTTTTTATCAGCGGAGATGCCCATGACCAAGGCAATCCTGGTTCGACAATATGGCGACAGTGATCACTTGAGATACGAAAGTATCCTGCTTCCTGATCCTGGCCCTGGCCCTGGAGAGGTACGTATCCGTCACCAGGCTATCGGCCTCAACTTTATAGATGTCTACTATCGTACCGGTCTCTACCCTCCTCCTTCCCTGCCTTTTATACCTGGGGTAGAGGCGGCGGGCGTTATCGAATCGATCGGTGAAGCGGTCAGCGGTTTCTCTATCGGTGACCGGGTAGCTTATGCGGGTGGCCCATTGGGCGCGTATGCAGATGCAAGAAACTTTCCGGCCGAACGGTTGGTGAAGATACCTCAGGAGATCAGCGATAAAGAGGCTGCCGCCATTTTGTTAAAGGGTATGACAGCTGACCCTGTCAAAGCTGGAGAAACCCTACTCATCCATGCTGCGTCGGGTGGTGTCGGCCAGCTACTCAGTCAGTGGGCATCCGCCATCGGCGCCACCGTCATCGGTACCGTCGGCAGTGAGGAGAAGGCAGCCATAGCCAGGGAACTCGGATGCAAACACGTCATCAACTACCAGGAGGAGAATATCCCGCAACGTGTCCAGGAGATCACACAGGGAATGGGGGTGCCGGTTGTCTACGACTCAGTGGGTCACGACACCTTTCAGGCATCCCTGGCGTGCCTCGCACCGAGGGAACTACTGGTCTCCTTTGGACAATCATCCGGAAAAGTACCACCTTTCGACATCACAGAACTGAGCCAAAAGGGTTCACTCTTCTTAACACGCCCAACACTACTCGACTATGTGAAGACGTCATCTCAACTGACTAAGAGCGCACAAGCGCTGTTCGATATGTGTAGCCATGGAAAATTACAGACGCTGATCGCCATGGAAGGCTGAAAGCCGAGACGATTAGTCCCCGATAGGCGTAGGCGCGGTTGTATGGCCGTAATTGTGACTGTTAGGGAACGATGTAGGGCATACAGAGAGCGCATCCGA
>JAHXHT010000389.1 GCA_025656435.1 Candidatus Thiodiazotropha sp. (ex Gloverina cf. vestifex)
GTTGTTTGCTTCATGGGGTCTATATAATGATTGGCCTAGAATGTGCACCATTATCCCTCAATCGATGGATTCGTTCAGAGCTTCCCTAAGACTGTCCTTGCAATGGCTGTCATCTTAAGTGGAAGATGCAAAAATAGCGGGTACTTCGAGCCAAGGCTCATTCACGAGTGCCATTTAAATCTGCCAACCCCGCTGGAGAGAACCACGTACCATGAATGAACAAGACCTGATTACCAGAATCAAGGGCCTCTACCCGGATGCAGAGATCACAGTGGCTGGCGAAAATTGCAGCTTCGAGGTGAATATCAGCTCTCCCGCATTCACCGATATGAAGAGTCTGCAGCGACAGCGATCCATACTCACACTGTTCAATACTGAGATTGCCAGCGGGGAACTCCACGCATTGACGGTCAAGGCAAAAACCCCCCAAGAGTTACAGCAGAATTCGGATTGAACATGGGGCTGATTCGGGAGACGAGAGACCCCCCTGCCCATTTCCAACACCTCTTCACCGCAATCGAAAGACCAGCGTTAGAAAAATATCGAAAAAGGCTGTTTCATGGCTCAGATATAACTATACTTATCTAGCCATCTAACAAACTAATGAGAGGACTCGTCAAAATGAAGCCAGCTGTAAAAGTCACGATCACTGGTGCCGCAGGACATATCGGCTATGCACTGGTATTCCGTATCGCCTCCGGCGCCATGTTCGGTCAGGAACAACCCGTGATACTGAGACTGCTGGAGATCCCCCAATCAATGTCAGCGCTCAGCGGTGTTCGCATGGAACTGGAGGACTGCGCCTTTCCCCTGCTGCACGACATCGTCACGACCGATGACCCGACCATAGGCTTCCGCGGGACCAATTACGCCATCCTGGTCGGTGCCAAGCCTCGCAGCAAAGGCATGGAGCGCAAGGATTTGATCACTGAGAATGCCAAGATCTTCTCCACCCAGGGGCGGGCCATCAACGATTATGCCGCCAGAGACGTACGTATCGTGGTAGTCGGCAACCCCGCCAATACCAACGCACTCATTGCAGCAGCTAACGCCCCCGACCTCGATCGCAACCAGTTTACGGCGATGACACGGCTGGATCACAACCGTGCGCTGGGACAGTTGGCCAACAAAACCAACACCATGGTTTCAGACATCAGCCGCATGACCATCTGGGGCAATCACTCTCTGACCCAGTATCCTCACATTGATCACTGCCAGGTGAACGGACAACCCGTCTTCGACCAAGTGAGCCATGACTGGGCAATCGACCACTTTATTCCAAGAATCCAACGCCGAGGCGCTGAAATCATTGAGGCGCGTGGACTCTCATCGGCGGCCTCCGCTGCTGACGCCGTGGTGGATCACGTTCATGACTGGGCACTCGGCACCAAAGACGACGACTGGGTCAGCATGTCGGTCCACTCGGATGGGAGTTACGGTATCGATGAAGGGGTTGTCTTCTCCTATCCGGTCACCTGCAAGGATGGCCAGTACGAGATCGTACAAGGACTGGAACTGGATGATTTAAGTGTCTCCCGACTCAAGGCGTCAGAGGATGAACTGCGCAGTGAGCGCGCCATCATCGCAGAGCTGCTCCCCTAGGGAAGCTCTGAACGAATCGTTTGTCAGCGAACGTTTCCTCTCGCTTGCTTCAAAACTGCCATGAGCGAAGAAAAACAGTGCATT
>JAHXHT010000390.1 GCA_025656435.1 Candidatus Thiodiazotropha sp. (ex Gloverina cf. vestifex)
CCACATCAAGGGTGGGCGAAATATAAAGACCTTCTTTTTCAATAACTTGAAAAGAAATGTTGGCGGAGAGAGAGGGATTCGAACCCTCGATACGCTATGAACGTATACACACTTTCCAGGCGTGCTCCTTCAGCCACTCGGACATCTCTCCGGATTTTGGAGGCGCAAGGTTAAACCACTTCCGGTCCGGAAGCAAATTGCCCGGTGTCTGACTGAAATCGCTATAGGTGTGTGCCTATCTCGGCCACGATTGCGTCCTCTTCCGCCATGCGGAAGGTACGGGCTGGCATGTGCAGGTTTGAGTCGACCAGCGTTTCGATGCCGTAGGACATGCCGATGGGGGGGGACAGCGCCGGGTTCACAGTCTGAGAAAGCATCTTCGAGTTCGTCTTCAGATATCAGTGTGAACTTGCGCCCGGTCAGGCGTGCGACATGGTCAAGCCGGAATCGGTGGGTGGCCGGAATCACCGCCAGCAGGTAACGCTCATCATCTCCCAGCAGCACCGATTTCGCCATCCGATCACCCGGAATACGTGCTGCCTCTGAGCTCATTAATGCAGAGTCTGTGGGACGATGGTCGATCTCCTCATAGTCGAGATCATGGTTCCGCAGATACTCCTTGAGTGTGATTGCAATTGCCATGTCAGCCTCCTTTATGATCTCTTTCCAGTTAGGAGTATAGTTCAGGCTCTACACGTCAAAGATTGACGATAACCACATGAATTCAACCCTTATTTGATGAATCGCGAGTAGTAGAAACATGGGTAAGAGAAAGAAGAAATCATCCCGCAAACTGGCTGAATCGGCTGATCGACATCGGCTATACGAACTCTCCGTCCAGTGTTCCGGGGCGGAGATCGACTTCGTTGACGATACCTTCAAAAAGCTGCGGGGCCGCAGGGCCAGGCTGCTGAGGGAAGATTTTTGCGGTACCGCCAATGTCTGTTGTGAATGGGTCCGGCGACGTAAATTCAATCGCGCCATCGGCGTTGATCTGGATGCAGAGGTACTCGACTGGGGTCGTACCCATCAACTTGGCGGGCTCAAGCCCTCGGAGCGCAAACGCATCTCGCTCCTGGAGGAGAATGTCCTCACGGTTAAGACTGAGCCGATTGAGGTCATTTCTGCGATGAATTTCAGCTATTGGTTGTTCAAGGAGCGCAAACATCTGAAGCGCTACTTCAAGCGGGTACACAGTCAGCTTGCGGATGACGGCATTCTTTTTATGGATGCCTATGGCGGTTATGAGTCCTATAAAGATATCGAAGAAGAGCGTGATATCGAGGATGGCGATTCCACCTTCACCTATACCTGGGAGCAGGAAAAATATGAACCCATCAGTGGCAACCTGATCTGCCATATCCATTTCGATTTCGAGGATGGCTCCCGCATGGAGCGCGCCTTCAGCTACGACTGGCGGCTATGGAGCCTGCCCGAGATTCGTGAACTGCTGGATGAGACCGGCTTCAGCAAAGTGACCTTCTACTGGCAGGGATTCGATGAGGATGGGGAGCCTGACGGTGATTTTGTGCCCGTCACGGAAGGTGACGCGGATGCTGGGTGGATTTGTTATATCACGGCGGAGAAGTAATTCTCCTAAGGAAGCTCTGAACGAATCCATCGATTGAGGGATAATGGTGCACATTCTAGGCCAATCATTATATAGACCCCATGAAGCAAACAACT
>JAHXHT010000391.1 GCA_025656435.1 Candidatus Thiodiazotropha sp. (ex Gloverina cf. vestifex)
AAATGCACTGTTTTTCTTCGCTCATGGCAGTTTTGAAGCAAGCGAGAGGAAACGTTCGCTGACAAACGATTCGTTCAGAGCTTCCTTAGCTGAGTAAAGAGAGGTATCTGCCGCTTTTAATATGGCAGTTAGACTGTCTCCATCGTCCGGATAGTGAGCAATTCCAATACTGCAGGCAGGTGTATACTTTCTCGCAGACAGTTCGATTGGTTCTGAAATTACCTCAAGGCAACGTTGTGCGACATGTGCAACCGCATAATCGTCATCCACACCTTTAACAAGAATACAGAACTCATCACCGCTCAGGCGTGCTACATAATCGACTTCACGACTGATATTTTCCAGACGATGGGCAATCTCCTGGAGCAGGAGGTCACCGGCATCATGACCAAGACTGTCATTGACACCTTTGAAGTCATCTAAGTCGATATAGAGGAGGCCAAACCGACTAGCATGCCGTTCACATGCCTTTATGGTCTCTTCAAGGATTTGATAAAAATGTGCACGGCTGGCTAGGCCGGTCAGCTCATCGGTATAGGCTAATTTTCGTATACGCTTTTGAGCCTGGTCCCGTTCCATCACAATCCCGGCAAGCCTTGCAGCAGACTTGAGATCATCCGATTCTTCTACATTCGGAAGTGCCGGGTGATTGTAGTACATGCCAAAGGCGCCCAGTACCTTTCCCGAGGAATCTTTAATCGGCTCAGACCAACAGCAACGCATGCCATACGGGAGGGCTATATGCTTGAGTTTTTCCCACCTGGGATCCGTTTCGATATTCTCTACAAGAACGCGTTGGCCGGTATAAGTGGAAGTGCCACATGAGCCGACACTGGGCCCGTTTTTCAGGCCATGTATCGCATCGCAATACTCCTTTGGAAGGCTCGGCGCTCCTCCATGCATGAGCACCCCATCTTCCAATTCAAGCATGGAACATCGCATTTCAGGATGGCGCCCCTCATACATTAATGCAATCTGATGATAAATCTCCGGTGCTGGATTTCCAGCTGCAATCATTTCCAGGATCTCAGCATTATTTTCTAAGTAAGATTCCGTTTTTTTACGCTCTGTTATATCTACATGGGTCCCCACTAATCGAACCGATTTATCATCAGATGCACGATTTACGAGAAATGCACGGGGCAGTACCACAACCTCGCGGCCATCCTTGTGATACATACGCATTTCAACTTCATATGAATCTGCTATTCCAGACAGATGATCTTCGACTGTTTTTAAGACTCTATCCTTGTCCTCCGGATGTACCAAACCTACCCACGTATCCAGATGATTTTCAAGCTCATCCTCTTCATAACCGAGCATGCTTTTCCACCGCGGTGAGTAATAGACCTCATTAGTCTCCAGATTCCAGTCCCACAACCCGTCATTTGCCCCTTTCAAAGCAAGAGAAAAACGCTCTTCGCTGAGAGAGCGCTCATGTGCAGCAGTACTTTCTGATCGTAACTGGCGTTTATTGCTTGATGTTTTTGATTTTGACTCACTCATGGCTGACAAATTACTAAAACAATATTTCTACCAATATGTGCCGTACCGCACCATACATATCAATCAGTTTGTTCTGTATTTAGCGGCGCAAGCGTGTCGCTACCTCGTGAAAGATTTTGGGACATCCGAGTCCCCAAAATCGACTCGCCAACGCGACAGCCGTTATGCCCCAACCGTCC
>JAHXHT010000392.1 GCA_025656435.1 Candidatus Thiodiazotropha sp. (ex Gloverina cf. vestifex)
GGGAACGATGTAGGGCATACAGAGAGCGCATCCGAAACGCCGTAGAGTCATTTGCGGGAGTCATGATGGAGTAGTGCACAAGCAGCTCTGTTGCAATGTGCAATACGGAATCGTGGCGGACGCAGGACGGTCGGGGCATAACGGCTGTCGCGTTGGCGAGTCGATTTTGGGGACCCGGATGTCCCAAAATCTTTCACGAGGTAGCGACACGCTTGATTATTAGCCTCGACAATTAAAAGTGATGAGGAGGTTCTATTTTTTCCCACTGCAGCCCATGCGGATAAAAGCATCGGCAAATGGGTTATTCCGATACATGGTTGGATCTTCGAGCGTGAAGAAGACGCCACATGGCGCAAGGCCGCTTTATCGAGTTTAGCAAAAGCACTGGGTCTGGAAGATGATGCGGTCCGGAACCGCTATTTTCAAGAGCGGGCTCGGATGTTTCTGGTGGATAGTGAACGATGGAAAAATCCACAGATTCAGATAGGTGACAACCGATTCAAAACAGAACGCTCGGCAGCGAATGGCCATTTCAAGGGTCGGATTCATCTTGGACAGGATGAAATTGTTGACCAGATCGAAGATGGTCTGTTGGGTTTCTCTGCGATAACCGAAGTAGATGATAAACGAGAGTTTTCCAGTCAGGTCCAATTACTTCCATCTGAGGGTGTCTCAGTCATCTCAGATATTGACGACACCATCAAGGAAATCATGGTACTCGATAAGAGAGAATTACTCGCCAACACCTTTCTGCGCCCCTATCAATCTGTTGAAGGAATGGCAGGCATCTATAGTGATTGGGAGAAAGGCGGTGCCGCCTTTCACTACGTTTCCTCTTCCCCATGGCAACTCTACCCGTTTCTTGCACAGTTCATGGGCCAGGAAGGTTTTCCGCGAGGTGCTTTTCACCTGAAACAGTTCAGGGCCAAGGACCGTTCTTTGTTCAAGATGTTCGCCTCATCTGAAGAGACCAAGCCGCCAATTATAAGATCGATTTTCGAGACTTGGCCGGAACACCGATTCATCCTGGTAGGCGATTCCGGGGAGAAGGACCCGGAAATCTATGGACAGATCGCCAGAGAGTTTCCGGATCGTGTCAGGCACATATTCATACGAAGAGTGGAGGGTGCCGATAATACGGCAGAGCGATTTGATGCCTCATTCAGCGGCTTGTCAACGAGCCGTTGGACGCTGTTCAGTGATCCGCAGCGGATTCGATCCATTCCTCTCGAAACCGCTGAATAATACTGTCTTCGTATTGACTCTCGCACCAATAAGCCTTGCCATTTTATCTGCACAGCCTGAATTATTTCTCAAATTTTAAATTGGGAAGATTGCTGCTGCCTATCACCTGTAACACGATGCCCACACCCACAAAGAACACCACACTGGCCATCAGACTGGCAGCGATGGGGTCTTGGCTTCCCTCTCCAAAATAGAAGGCGGCGCCCCCGCAGAGGATGGCGGAGAAATAGCTGATGAAGGCAATGACCATCAGTACTTTTTGGAAAGGTCTGCGTTGTTTCAATTGGTTATCCCTTTTGAGTGCGAGGTTTCTTTAGGCATATTCTAACTGAATATTGCTCCCGCTGATCGCCATGGAAGGCTGAAAGCCGAGGCGATTAGTCCCCGATAGGCGTAGGCGCGGTTGTATGGCCGTAATTGCGACCGTTAGG
>JAHXHT010000393.1 GCA_025656435.1 Candidatus Thiodiazotropha sp. (ex Gloverina cf. vestifex)
AAAGTTGTTTGCTTCATGGAGTCTATATAATGATTGGCCTAGAATGTGCACCATTATCCCTCAATCGATGGATTCGTTCAGAGCTTCCCTATCTGGTTGATGTATTCAATAGACAGACCGGACCGCTCAGAGAATTCATCGACCGTTGTTTTGATCGCGCCACCCAGTTCATTCTCACTGATGCGCAGGCGGAAAGTTGTCAACAATTCCCGCAGTTGCCGATAGGCGCCATTGAGTGCCGACCTGAGTATACCGGTCGAGTGAAGCAGTTGTGCGCTCTCTGCATTTTCGCTGACGGCCTTCTCCAGCAGGCTGACCTGTATCTTTAAATAGGAGAGCGACTGGGCGATTGAGTCGTGCAATTCACGTGCGATCACGCTGCGCTCTTCAAGGAGAGAGAGTCTGCGGCTTTCCGAGACCTGCTGGGCGACGTTAATGGCCAGTGCAATATGGCTTGCCACGGTTTCCAGTAAGCGCTCCTGCCATGGCTCCAGGTTCATTTCCTTGGAAAACTCAATCAGGAGTACGCCATATTGCTGGCTTTTATCTTTGATCGGGGTTGAGAAGATATTGACGAGATCACCCGTTCCCGGGCTTTTGACCTGAAAGGTATGAGAGTTACCTAGTCCCAGACAGAGGGTGCATTGGTTGTCGGGCTTCTCCTTGAAAACGATGTCCTTGGGGCTTGTGGATGCGTATCGGTATGCTTGTTCATCTCCGGGATGGCCGATACAGATGGTACCGCTATCCACACCCATGAGGTCCTCAATGTCATGGATTACCGCTTCGAGTACCTCTGCGCCCAGCGTTGAATCACTCAATCGCTTGGTGGCGGAGTAGAGGAGTTCGAGTGTCCTGTTACTTCGCTCCAGATCCTGAGTTTTCTCATTTACGCGTGCTTCAAGATCGGCATAGATGATGGAGAGGTCCTCGGCCATGACGTTGAAGGTCTGGCCCAGTTGGCCCAGTTCATCCTCGCTGAGAAATCGGCTTCTCACAGAAAAGTCGCCATGACGGGCTGCGTTGGCGCAGGTTAGTAGGTCGTTCAGTGGCGCGAGTAGATAGCGTTTAATCAGATAGAGGCTGACAATGACCAGAATGAAGGTCAGGCACAAAAGTGCTATCTGTAATAGCCTCAACTGTTCATTTTTTCTCTCTGCATCCACCTCCAGTGCTTCAACGAAGCGGTGAATGTCATCAACGAAGTTATCCACCAGCCGTAGGTGCTTTGTCTGGTAACTGGTGATCCGCTCTGTCTTGAGGCTGGAAAGTGCGACAGCACGTTGATAGGTCAGATAGTTATTGAGATTGGGAAGAATAGTATCCTGCCATTGGCGTTCTACTTTTTGATAGGTCTCAGTCACACGCTGACTGGGGCCCTTTGAGATAACGTTCTGGATGCGTGGGCTAAAGAGGCGCTGATTGTATCCCTCTACCAGGTTGTCGGTTCTGTTGGCAGAATAATCGTTCTCGTAGGCGGTGCCGTGTACCAGGCTGGTGGTGATTCGGTAGGACTGCATGCGCAGTGTACCGGCCTGATTGATGGCAGCGGCATAGCCTTCAGCCGCTGATCGCCATGGAAGGCTGAAAGCCGAGGCGATTAGTCCCCGATAGGCGTAGGCGCGGTTGTATGGCCGTAATTGCGACCGTTAGG
>JAHXHT010000394.1 GCA_025656435.1 Candidatus Thiodiazotropha sp. (ex Gloverina cf. vestifex)
ACAGTCACAATTACGGCCATACAACCGCGCCTACGCCTATCGGGGACTAATCGCCTCGGCTTTCAGCCTTCCATGGCGATCAGCGGTCGTAACAGACATGCGGCTCTTCCAAATCACCACTGGCTTCTGTCGCATCATCCCGATAGGTTTCACAGCTGACCGTACCGTCACCTGCCAATGCTGCCGGTGTTGTGGTCCAGCTATTGCCACCATCGAAGGATCGTCTGACATAGAGCTCATAACGATCACTCCCCTTGGCATTCAGACGCCAGTTGGGCGACCAGGCGTAGAGGATCATCACAAAGTCACCATCGATGAAACCTCTGTGACCCTTGGAGACATCCAGCGGGTTGTACCAGGACTGATCGGCAAGGTTACTGTCTCCGGAATCACAGGAGACAAGCACACCACCCACTTCGCTTGTGTCCTGTGCTGCCCCATCCGATGGACACTGGTGCCAAGTCAGCACTTTCGTAGTGTTTGGCTCAACATCATTACCCTGTAGGATGGGGTTGGTATCCCCAATGCCATCCAATACTGCTGGGCAATCCACGGCCCCACCTGTCGTTGAATCGATACAACTGTCCGACACAACAGCCGAGAGATTGGTTGCGGAATCTTCGCAGATGCCGCCCGGATAGTAGGGATTCACCCCGGGATCGACCAGCCATTTAACACAAGCCATATTGCTGAAGGCATAGGGATTATCCAGTAAAGGCTCGTAGATATCCGGCATGACGATACGACGCAGCATCATGTCGGCCGGTCCACCCTGGTTCATGGCTCCCTGTTTCCAGGTTGACATGACCAACAGCTTGTTATCACTCGCCTGTGCCTTGCCGATACCCTGCATCAGCAGGCTGGCACGACGTGCAATCTCGGTATTGTACATATCGAAATTGAGGGCACCGAAATCCCACATATCAGCAGTACTGAGTACCGGATAAAACTCACCTGTCCGCCAGTCTGTCTCTGGTTGATTGAGTAAATTACCCTGACTCACCACATTGGCTACCAGGCTGTCTTCAGCATAGGTTGCCAGATTCTCTGATGTATCGGGATCACCCATGTTGAAGCTGTAGTACCACTGATTCTTACCGATATCTGCCTCTTCACAGAGATAGGCGTCGTTACCGTCACCTTTTGCAGGGTCGCCTTCCGTGCAAGCGGCGCCATCATCAGCGTAGAAGAAGAAGGCACCCAGTCCTTTGGACTCTTCGGCAGCAAAGACTACCCAGGCATCATCAATAGCACCATCACCGTCAGAGTCGAAACCCTTCAGGCCTAGGCGTGGCCGAGTTGATGCAGTATTGGCCACCAGGGGCAGACCATCCTCTGTCACGCAGAGCGTATTGGTCTCACCTTTACTGGTTAGCACATCCACCGTCGACTCACAGATGTTCTTCAGTCCATAGGCGCCAGCCACGGCATCGTTACAGTAACTGAAGTAGTTGGCATCAGTCGTATCAGTCGGTATCGGTGCTACACACTTGGCATTATTGGTGATCCGCATCGGTAGCGCCATGGGTACGCCTACCTGAGGCTTTTCAGTGTAAGCGGTTAGGGAAGCTCTGAACGAATCGTTTGTCAGCGAACGTTTCCTCTCGCTTGCTTCAAAACTGCCATGAGCGAAGAAAAACAGTGCATT
>JAHXHT010000395.1 GCA_025656435.1 Candidatus Thiodiazotropha sp. (ex Gloverina cf. vestifex)
AATGCACTGTTTTTCTTCGCTCATGGCAGTTTTGAAGCAAGCGAGAGGAAACGTTCGCTGACAAACGATTCGTTCAGAGCTTCCTTAGGTAACACATAACTTGTGTAAAAAAAACACAACAACATGATCGGGTAATATCTGCTAATCTCAGCCTCCCGGAAATTTCACTGGTGATTAGATGAGCGATAAGAGCAACTGGATAGACTTCGACAAACAGCATATTTGGCACCCCTACAGTGCCATCGGAGCTGATCTGCCGGTCTATCCCGTGGTTGGCGCTGAAGGGGTCCGGCTGCGTCTGGCAGATGGACGTGAATTGATCGACGGCATGTCTTCCTGGTGGTGCGCCATCCATGGCTACAACCATCCGGGGATGAACCGGGCCATCAAAGCGCAATTGGACGAGATGGCCCATATCATGTTCGGCGGCCTGACCCACCCACCGGCTGCCAAGCTGGCTAGGAAGCTGGTGGAGATCACCCCCGCTACCCTGCAGTCTGTCTTCTTTTCCGATTCCGGCTCGGTCTCTGTGGAGGTTGCCATGAAAATGGCGATCCAGTATTGGCACGACAAGGGGATCGCCTCCAAGCAGCGTTTTCTCACCATCCGTAAGGGTTACCATGGCGACACCTTCGGCGCTATGTCGGTGTGTGACCCGGAAACCGGCATGCATAGCCTGTTCACTGATGCCCTGATCCCACAATTTTTTGCCGATGCGCCAACCTGTTTCTATGGCCATCCCTGCAACCGGGATGGTGCCAAATCCATGGAGGAGCAGCTTCGGTTGCATCATGAGCAGATCGCTGCCGTCATCCTCGAACCCATCGTGCAGGGTGCAGGCGGTATGCGTTTCTACTCCCTGGAATACCTGCAGGAGGTTCGCCGTCTCTGTGACCAGTACGGTGTCCTGCTGATCCTTGACGAAATCGCTACCGGCTTTGGCCGCACCGGCAAGCTCTTCGCCTGCGAGCATGCGGATGTGACACCTGACATCATGTGTGTCGGTAAGTCACTCACTGGCGGCTACATGAGCCTGGCGGCCACCCTGACCACCGAAGAGATCAGCAAGACCATCAGTGAGGGTGATCCGGGGCTCTTTATGCACGGCCCCACCTTTATGGCCAATCCCCTGGCTTGCAGTGCGGCACTGGCCAGCCTGGATTTACTCTTGGATTCCCCCTGGCAAGACCGCATCACCACCATCGAAGCGGGCCTGAAAAACGGACTGGCGCCCTGTCGGGAGCTACCGCAGGTGGAAGAAGTCCGGGTACTGGGCGCCATTGGTGTGGTCGAGATGAAAAAGCCGGTGGATATGAAGTCTATTCAGCCCTGCTTTGTCGAGGCGGGTGTTTGGGTACGCCCTTTTGGCAAGCTGGTGTACTTGATGCCGCCTTTCATTATCTCTCAGGCGGATCTTGAGACCCTGACCAAGGCCGTTGTCGACGTGGTTGAGAAGCGCCCGATGTAGCTTGAACCACCGCAAGCCGTGAAATGTCCCCGCTGTCTCCGGTTCTTTGCTCTCTGATACCATCGCTGATCGCCATGGAAGGCTGAAAGCCGAGGCGATTAGTCCCCGATAGGCGTAGGCGCGGTTGTATGGCCGTAATTGTGACTGTT
>JAHXHT010000396.1 GCA_025656435.1 Candidatus Thiodiazotropha sp. (ex Gloverina cf. vestifex)
GGTCGGGGCATAACGGCTGTCGCGTTGGCGAGTCGATTTTGGGGACTCGGATGTCCCAAAATCTTTCACGAGGTAGCGACACGCTTGTTGAGCTCTGCAATCGCCTGATCGTGATCGCCCGAGGCCCATCGATTGAGGGCCATACGGGTCTCGATCTCTTTCACACCCGGCGCCAGTTTCATCGCCTTGTCGTAATAACTCTGGCCGGTGGCATAGTCACCTTTACCGGTATAGAGATTACCCAACATCATTATCAGCTCAGGGTCATTGGGTGTCGTGTCTGCGGCAGATTCCAATCGCTCGATGGCACGATCCAGATCCCCCAGTTTGACATAGGATTGAGCCAGTACCTTCTTTGCTCGCACATGGGTCTCATCATGTGCCAGGTAACGTACCAGGTTATTTATCGCTTGCTCATATTCTGCAAGATTGAAGTGGACCGAACCCAGCAATAACAGACTGGGGTAGTGCTCCGGCGCCTTACCAACCACTTCGAGCAGTAGTGATTTCGCGGTTGAAAGATCACTACGTTGATGTGCTGAAACTGCTTTCAGATAGCGCACGACAAGATTGTTCGGGACTTTCTCTGCAACAGCTTCCAGTTGTTTGTCTGCTTCAACCGTATTACTGACAGCCAGATAAGCTCTCGCTAAGCCAATCCTGACAAATGTGTTGTCCGACGATTTCAAAGCCTGACTGTAGGCTGTTATAGCTGCTTGGGGATTCCCTTTATTGAGTTCCATTTCGGCCTGGTAGATAAGTCCCTGGAAGTCATTCTCATCCACTTCCAGCACCTTTGCGATCTGTTGAGCAGCCTCTGTGTTGGATTTCTCACTTAAGGCCAATCGGATCAGGCCATAGCGTGCCCGAATGTATGCGGGATCTGCTGCCAGACTTGACTGAAAGTTCTGTTTTGCTGCTTTCGTATGTCCCAGGGCCAGCTCTACCTCACCTCGCAGAGAGAGGTTTTCCGCATCCTTTGGAAGCGAGGGCGTCTCGTCGAGAAGTCGTAATGCCTCCTCCGGTTCGGTCGTCAGCAGATAAGCTTTCGCCAGCGCAGCAACCAATGCTGTATCTGAAATGCCGAGGGAACGGGCGCGAAGCAACTCTTTCTTTGCGCTTAAACCGTCATTCATCTCCAGATAGGTCTTTCCCAACTGCCAGCGAGCCTGTGCATGTTCAGGGTCACTTTTTATAATGTTTTTAAACTCGATAGTGGCCGCGCTCAGCTCACCCTTTTCCTGATGCTTAATCGCTTTGCGGAAACGCTCTTCATTGCTGGTAAAAAGGTTACAACCCGAGATAAACAGTGCTGAGATCAGCACCCAAAGAATGAGAAAACGTAAGGTCAAAGATTTATTCGGCAGCTTCATGCTTCCCTCGCGATATTGGCAATCATGCCTGACTCATAGATACGAGCCAGAGTCTATCATGAGCCGTCAGCCATTGGCTTCTGTGAATGCTGGGGAAGAAAAAAACCGGGTGGGGCTGGTGAACAGTGTAGGTTAGGGAAGCTCTGAACGAATCGTTTGTCAGCGAACGTTTCCTCTCGCTTGCTTCAAAACTGCCATGAGCGAAGAAAAACAGTGCATTT
>JAHXHT010000397.1 GCA_025656435.1 Candidatus Thiodiazotropha sp. (ex Gloverina cf. vestifex)
TTGTTTGCTTCATGGGGTCTATATAATGATTGGCCTAGAATGTGCACCATTATCCCTCAATCGATGGATTCGTTCAGAGCTTCCCTAGCGAATCTACATCAACCTGGTGCTGGTGAGGCGATGCGTGACGACCTGCCTGTGGCTGAACAAAAGGAGGTCATCGCTTCGCTCGACTCCCTGGCGGAACTACAGAATACATCGCTTCTGCAGCAGCTCGAAAATCTGTTGCAAAGGGAGGCAACAGAGCCCGTGAGCCTACCTGCGGAAGCCCGTGCGGCCGTTGGTGCCGGGGAAGAGCTGGTTGCCACCCTCTGCAATGATGCCTTGGTGGCGCCTGAGTTACGCGAGCTTTTGGGACACTTGAAAATACTCATCATCGAGTCAATTTTGCAGGATCCGTCCCTGTTGGAGAACGCGGAACATCCCGTCAGGCGGTTACTCATCGCGATCGAATCGATGATGCCTTACATGAGCGCACTGCAAAACCCTTCCCGGGTGAAGGACAGGGACAGGAAAAAACTTTCAGAGATTATCAAGTCCGTTGAGTTGGGAAAAATCCATACCGTGGATGAGGCGACGGAAAAGATCCTCACTTTACAGCAGGAAAAGCGAGAGCGTTTTGAGAAAAATCGGGAACTGGCCATCTCACGCTGTGAGAAGGATGAACGACTCAAGCAGGCGCATACATCAGTCTATGAAGTGCTTGGCAGACAATTATTGAATCGATCCGTATCCATTGCCATCGACAAACTGTTCGGATTTGGTTGGGCCAACCTGTTGGTGCAGACACATATATTAAGGGGTGAGGAGAGTGCCAGTTGGAAGGCTTATCTACGGGTTATCGACATACTGCTGAAAATTTTTGATGGCGACAAGGGTGGCAAGGGCCTCCCCGAAAAACAGGTGCGTGACCTGGTATCTCTGATTCGCAAAGGGTTCCGTGATTACCCGGTGTACGCGACGGGCTCAAAGGCGTTTGCGCTTGAGCTTCAGCAAGCGTTGCTCGAAGCGGGGGCTGGATTTGATCTGTTTACTGAGCAAAGAATCGATGTCGACGAGGCCTATCTGGCAAAACAATTTACTGGTGTCCCGACCCAAAGTGCCAATCAGATATCAGAAGAAATCTCAGATGTTTGGTTGGAGCGCACCGGTAATCTCAGTCTGGATGAATGGCTTGTCATAAAGGATGAAAAAGACGAGTCCGGTCTACTCAACCTGGCCTGGAAAAACCCAGCTGAAACCCGCTATCTACTGGTCGATGGTGATGGGTTCAAAGCCTTGGATGTGGGGCATAAGGAGCTGGCGAAGTTGTTGGAGATGCATGACATTGAAGTGATGCAGAGTCAGCATGAGCCGATTGTCGACCGGGCTATCGATAAAATACTGTCTCGTAATTATGAGGCTGTCATTGATGAGTCGGCCATCGATAGCCTCACCGGTCTTATGAATCGGCGTACCTTCGATCAGGAAATCAGAAAACGACTGACGAATGCGCATGAGCAGCAACAAGCGTGTCGCTACCTCGTGAAAGATTTTGGGACATCCGAGTCCCCAAAATCGACTCGCCAACGCGACAGCCGTTATGCCCCGACC
>JAHXHT010000398.1 GCA_025656435.1 Candidatus Thiodiazotropha sp. (ex Gloverina cf. vestifex)
CGGTCGGGGCATAACGGCTGTCGCGTTGGCGAGTCGATTTTGGGGACTCGGATGTCCCAAAATCTTTCACGAGGTAGCGACACGCTTGACTATGCTTGCGTCAATCAACTCGGCATTGAGTTTCTACATTTGGCATTGTTGTTTGGCCGTACCGTGGTCTATTTTTTAAGGCCGACAGGCGTACAGTCGATGGCCTTCGCCAAGTTGTGTCCCGCTGTGACACTTGAGTGCGGCAAGGTGGGACAAGCCCATGGTGTAGCGCATGCGGAGGAATACCTGGATGCCTGCCTGCATCTATCTGAGCATCCACAACATTCGGTTTCACCACAGGATATCGATCTGTTTCACACGGTGGCCAGGGTCACTGTGTCGTCGCATGTCGACATCGGTTTTGTGCCGGACCGTGGGGATATTATCTTCGAACCCGATCTGGATCGTATGAATTTTCAGGAACTGCCACCCGGAACCCCCCTGGGGAGAATCAACGGTGCAGTTTTGCATGAGTTATTGGATGTCAGAGATGAAGAGGGACGTGAGGTAATCAGTGACTATTTTTCACTGAAAGATGGGCAACTCTGTCTGAGTCGTCCGGTAATGCCCTCCATGCTGACCAAGAATATCGATGTCATTCGTCAGGACTGCTTGTGCTATTTGATGGAGCGATACGGTGAGCACTTGAAGGATTCACAATAACGGTTTTTTTAAGCAGTGAAGTGGTGAGCAGGCACACCCAATCTATCTATTTTTGCAGATACCAAAGCAATCCAAGATATTCGTGGATGGCATAGGTTGTCTCTTTGATAGCATTGCCGCTGGGTAGATATCGAGCGATTGGGGTGATGGTCTCACTGACCACCGAGAGGAAATTGGTCGGTGCAGGCAAGGGATGTATGCCGTTTCTTGCAAAGGCGTAGAGCGCACGCTTCATATGGCAGGCATCGGTGACCAGGATAATGCGTTCAATGCCCTGTTGTTTCATCAACTGAGCGGTATAGCGGGCGTTTTCCCAGGTGGTATTGCTGCGGGTCTCGATCTCACCCACCACTACACCATATTCATTTTGCAGGATGTCACGGGCGATCTTTGCTTCCGGGGTGCCGATGGCGCCAGGGTTACCGCCGCTCGGGATCACTGGTAGGCCGGTTTGTCGTGCAAGTCTGGCAGCATAACGCAGACGAGCGAGCATGCGTTGGCTGACCGTGTCGCCGGTATACTCCGGTGCGTCCAGGTCTCGACCCGCACCCAGCACGACGATTGCCTGGGGTTGTTCGGTTTTTATCTGTTCGGTCGTAATGGGTGGGCGTCGTTCCAGGCCGAGAAATAACAGATCGGAAATCGCCGGTAGGCTCAGTAGCCAGAGCATGATCAGTGAAAAGCCCAACATGCGCCTGCCGGTTTTCAGGCGCCACAGCAGTAGTCCCAGAAGAGCCAGCAGAATCAATCCCCCAGGTGGGAGTAACAATGATTCGATTAAGCGGGTGGTGGTGACGTCCACGGCTACCCTAGGGAAGCTCTGAACGAATCCATCGATTGAGGGATAATGGTGCACATTCTAGGCCAATCATTATATAGACCCCATGAAGCAAACAACT
>JAHXHT010000399.1 GCA_025656435.1 Candidatus Thiodiazotropha sp. (ex Gloverina cf. vestifex)
AACAGTCACAATTACGGCCATACAACCGCGCCTACGCCTATCGGGGACTAATCGCCTCGGCTTTCAGCCTTCCATGGCGATCAGCGCCTGTAGCGCGATAAACCCCTCTGATGCATTTGTCGGATCAGGCGGCAACCCCAAATCAAGGGTAATAACCGGTGCATTGGTCTTTCTGAGAAGATTGATAGCTGTATTTCTGTCTCCGGCCACATGCACTTCATAACCGTCGAAACTCCACTTGAGCTGACTCTGCAGACCAGGGTCATCTTCAACTACGATAAGTGGTTTCAATTCAGTTGTTGTCTTTGTCACAGTACAGCCTCTGAGTCGGAGTTATTCTCACTTGTCATCTCAACCGGGCCTTTTTCCAATGGAACCTTGATTGTAAACGTCGTTCCTACCTGACGTTGACTTCTTACAGACATACTGCCGTTAAGAGATTTAATATATTCACGTGTCTCGTACACCCCTATGCCCATACCTGCATTTCCTTTGGTTGTTTCGAACGGACGAAAAAGCCTGTTCTCAATAAAATTATCGTCCATACCTATACCATCGTCATCAATCTCTATCGTGGCAAAGCCGTCTTTTTCCTCGACTGTCACGTCAATTCGTCCTGCCTCCGACTGAGATGCCTCCTGGGAATTCTTTATCAGGTGGACCATGATTGCTGTAAACCGATTCTTGTCCGCAACTATCTTCAGATAATTTGATTTGATCGTCAGATTTGGCTTAGGTTTATAGTGATAAAGTTCATTGACCGCCTGCGCTACTGCCTCTTCAATATAAAATTCCTTACTGTTACCAATCTCAAATCTTCCTTTTCTCAGCTGGGCAAGCAATTTACTCATCTTGTTGACAGCATTACCGATAGTGTTCACAGCATCATCCATAAACTCTGGATTGTGCTTATGTCTCTCGGCGTTCTTCACCACCAGCTCCAGTTGCGCAATCAAGTTTTTCAGGTCATGTACCACAAAGGCCGACAATCGATTGAACGCTTCAAACTGATTGGCTTCGAGTAGGGCTCGTGTTGTCTGCATAAGCGTCAGATAGCTGCCTGCCTGCTGCGCTGCTGTCCTCAACAGATCTCTATCTTCCCAGTTAATGGTTCTTGGCGACCTGGGGCGATTCAGAATAATGAATCCCAACAGATTAGAATGAAAGTTGATGGGAAGCAGCAACCAGGCATCTTTGAGTGAGAGAATGGATTCAGGTATATCCAAATTATCATAGAGCCCCGGAGACCTTGTGTATTCAAACAGATCGACAATCCAGTCCCTCTCTCTCATAAACTCTATGATTGAGCTATTCTCAGTCAACACCTCTTTCGTCGATGAAGATTGCCACTGCGATGTAGTACGGTAGAGCGAAGCATCGTCTCTTAACCATAGACTGCCACCGCCGGAATCCACTATATCAGCAATCGCTTTGACGACACGCTCGCGCAAACGTTCATCCAGCTCCCCAGCAGAAAGGGTATCAATAAAACGTAACCACTCATCCGGTAATCCCCCCATTAATAATGGGACTCAAAAGTAGTCACTGTTAAGCTGTCTGAGCCAGCTTCTGTATCGGGGTGATTCCACCTA
>JAHXHT010000400.1 GCA_025656435.1 Candidatus Thiodiazotropha sp. (ex Gloverina cf. vestifex)
TCGGGGCATAACGGCTGTCGCGTTGGCGAGTCGATTTTGGGGACTCGGATGTCCCAAAATCTTTCACGAGGTAGCGACACGCTTGATCAACAATAGTGAAAGAAAAATGGGCTTCATGATTTTTTTCCTCCGAAATAGATCAGCAACGGGGGTAGAAAGAGAAAGTCGGCAACCAGGGCGAGTCCCAGGGTGATGGCGGTCAACAGCCCCATACCGGCATTGAGTTGAAAATGTGAAAAAGCGAGGATACCGAATCCGACCATCAGCACAAGCGTTGTGACCCAAAGTGCAGTGCCTACGGTGGAGAAGGCATAACGAACGGCATCTTCCCTGCTGAGTTGTTTCTCCCGTCTGGCGCGGAGATATTTACTCAAAAAGTGGACCGTGTCGTCGACCACAATACCCAGGGTCATGCCGCTGACCACGGAGAGGGCCAAACCCACCTCGCCAACAAGCAGACCCCATATGCCGAAGGCCATACCCATAGGTACCAGATTGGGCAATAGACTGAGCCCACCGATACGCAGTGATTTCAAAGCCAGGATGAGAATGAACGAGATCACAACCAGCGCCAGTGTGGTGCCTTTGAGCATGGAGACGATATTGCGATTGCCGATGTGCGCAAACATTACACTTGGGCTGGCACCCTCTATACGCATGCCGGGCGCATTTTGCGCCAACCATGCTTGGGCGCTCTCCTCTATCGCCAGAAGTTGCTGTGTGGAGATGCTCTCCAGGGTGACGGTAAACCGTGTGGCAGATTTCTTCACGTTGATCTGATTATTCAGATCCAGCCCGAAGGGCAGGGAGAACTCGTAGAGCAGCAGATACTGGGCGGATAAATCCCGTTTGTCCGGTAAGCGGTACCAGCTATCGTCATCTTCATGCATATTGCGGTTGAGCCGCTTCATGATGTCGGTAATGGTGTTGACATGAAGTACGTGCGGCTGCTGACGGTACCACTGGGCAAATGCCTCCACATTTTGCAGGAAGCCAGGATCGCTGATGCCGCCCGTTTCGCCACTCTCCAGGGAGTACTCTATGAGGTAGATCCCGGTCAGATTTTCCGTGGTGAAGTCAGTGGCCTGACGGAATAGATTGGTCTCATCGAAGTATTTGACGAACTGGTCGTCCAATCTATTGTTGGGGATCTGGGCGATGAGAAAGAGAATCAGGGCACCCATACCCCACAGCAATGCCTTTTTGTTTTTTACCACGAATTCTGTCAGGTGTTGCATGGCGATGCTGCCCTGGGTATCCCCTTTCAGGGCCTTGACCGGAAGTACCATCATCATGGCTGGCAGAAAGGTGACAGAGAGAATGAATGCCAGTACTACACCCATGGCGGCCATATTGCCCAGATCCCGGAAGGGTGAGGCGTCGCTGAAATTGAGACTGAGGAACCCGATGGAGGTCGTCAGGGTAGTGAGGAAAATTGGCTGAAGGTTGATCCTCAGACTCTCCATCGCTGATCGCCATGGAAGGCTGAAAGCCGGGGCGATTAGTCCCCGATAGGCGTAGGCGCGGTTGTATGGCCGTAATTGTGACTGTTAGGG
>JAHXHT010000401.1 GCA_025656435.1 Candidatus Thiodiazotropha sp. (ex Gloverina cf. vestifex)
AACAGTCACAATTACGGCCATACAACCGCGCCTACGCCTATCGGGGACTAATCGCCTCGGCTTTCAGCCTTCCATGGCGATCAGCGGTCGCCTTTCTTCAAACTAGCCAGCTCTTTGACAGACATCTGCACATCGGCCAGCGTGCTACTGAGCTCAACCTTTGCTGCAAGGATCTCCTCCCGAAGGGAATGTTCCCAGCGCTCATCCCGCTCACCCCGGTCACTCTGCACACCGGCATCAAGCAGTTCGCGAATCGGCTCCAGCATTGAATAGGGCAAGCAGACATGGAAATCACCGCCACCACTCTCCAGATCCACATGAAAGGAGGTGACTACCACCACCTCGGAGGGACTGACAATGTTGGCGAACTGGGGATTGACCTCTGAACCGCTATATTCAAAGCCAACACGAAAAACCGGACGCCAGGCCTGAGTGAGATCATCAAAGGCCCGCTTCAGCAGAATCTGTACAACACGGTTCTCCGTCGGCGTAAAATCCCGCCCCTCGATCTTGGTGTGGAAGCGGCCGCTGCCACCGAAATAGTTATCCACCACACTGAAGACCAGCTTTGGGTCAATGACAAAGAGCCCTTTACCACGCAGAGGCAGCACCTTGATCATGTTCAGACTGGTCGGTACGAAGAGGCTATGCACGAACTCCGAAAACTTCTGCATCTGGATGCCGGAGACCGAAAGATCCGCGGTACGCCGCAACATATTGAACAGGCTGGTACGAAACAGGCGGGCGAATCGCTCGTTAATCATTTCCAGAGTCGGCAGGCGACCACGAACGATACGATCCTGACTGGTGAAATCGTATGCGCTGGTACCGCCGGATTCTGATACATCGCTCTCAGTCGCGACATCGCCGTTGTCAACACCATGCAATAGGGCATCGATCTCTTCTTGTGAAAGTAAGTCGCTGGCACTCATAGCGTTATTGGGTCACAAAACTGGTGAAGTAGAGGGCATCAATCTGAGCCGGTGCATTCAGTTCTTTCAACACACGGTTCAGTTCGTTCAGCATCTTTTTCTGCAACGCCTCCTTCTCGGAACGGCCCTGCAAAGCCTTGGCATCCACAGTCGATAATAAGTTGAGTAGATTGTGACGAATCATGGGGTCGTTATGAGTGACGAACTCTCCCAAGGCCTCATTCGAGAAGCGTACGCTGACGCCTACCTGCAGGAGGCTTGGCTTACCGGGTAAAGTCACGGATCAAGATCAAGATACTGTGCAGGCCCCTGAGCTGCAGCCTCCTCGGCAGCCAACTCACCGCTCTCATCAACGGCCTGTTCATCATCTCCACCTGAAAGCAGGAAATAGGCTGCCAGCCCACCACCCACCAAAAGCAGTGCAACTGCCACGATGATAATAATCAGTTTGCTCTTACCTGGTTTCTCTTCACCCAGATCGAGCTCTTCAGCCCCATTCTCATTTGCCATGGTAATCCCCCCATTAATAATGGGACTCAAAAGTAGTCACTGTTAAGCTGTCTGAGCCAGCTTCTGTATCGGGGTGATTCCACCT